>CAKUEV010000012.1 GCA_934646845.1 uncultured Slackia sp. | reverse complement strand
GGTAGGTTCCAAATGGGGAACGTCTCGTATTTCGCATAGCCAGCGTCGATGCCGCGCTTGTGCTCATGGTAGAGCTGCGAGAGGGCGGTGGCCATCTTGCCCGAGCCCGGGCCGGGTGCGGTTACCACGACGAGCGGGCGCGTGGTTTCCACGAATTCGTTTTTGCCGAAACCGTCATCGGAATTGATGCGCGCGATATCGTAGGGGTAGCCAGCGATAGGGTAGTGCAGATAGCTCTTCACGCCGAGCGACGAGAGCTTCTGGCGGAATGCCGCGGCGGAAGGCTGGTTCTCGTAGCGCGTGATAACGACGCCAGCCGTGGCGAAGCCCATGTTCGCGAAAATATCGAGCAGGCGCAGCACGTCTTCGTCGTAGGTGATGCCCAAGTCGCCGCGCATCTTGTTTTTCTCGATATCGTTGGCGTTGATCGCGACGATGATTTCCACATCGTCGGCGAACTGCTTGAGCATGCGAATTTTGCTGTCGGGCTGGAAGCCAGGCAATACTCGGCTTGCGTGGTGGTCGTCGAAGAGCTTTCCGCCGAACTCGAGGTACAGCTTTCCGCCAAACTGGCCGATGCGCTCACGAATATGTTCCGCCTGCAGGGCGATATATTTGTCATTGTCGAAACCGATGCGCATAAAGCCTCCTGGTAATCTGGACGTGGCACGCGAAGCGCGCGTATGCATGAACGACTTATTTTAGCGCTCTGCGCAACGCATGTGGGCGACTGTGTTTCCGCTATGTAAAAACACCGCATTCCTTTGAAAACGGGCGTGGCTCTTGGGCGCTGCGCGCGTAAAATAGAAAAACGTTTGAGTGAGGCATGTGCTTGCGCGCAAGCGTATTTTGGGTGCGGCGCATGTTGCAAGAAGAAGGCACGACAAGCGCAAAGGAGCATCATGGCCAAGCACATTTTCGTGACGGGCGGCGTGGTTTCGTCGTTGGGCAAGGGCATTACGGCGGCATCGCTCGGGCATCTTTTGAAAGCCCGTGGATACCATGTGACCATGCAGAAAATCGACCCGTACCTCAACGTCGACCCGGGCACGATGAGCCCGTTTCAGCATGGCGAGGTGTTCGTGACCGACGATGGCCATGAAGGCGACCTTGACCTGGGCCATTACGAGCGCTTTATCGATGAAAGCCTCACGCGCGACTCCAACTTCACCCAAGGCTCCATCTATCAAAGCCTCATCGCCCGCGAACGTCGCGGCGATTTCCTGGGCGGCACCGTGCAGGTTATTCCCCATGTGACCAACGCCATCAAAGAGCGCCTCTATCGCATCGCGAGCCAGACGAACGCCGATATCGTTATTTCGGAAATCGGCGGCACGGTGGGCGACATCGAAAGCCAGCCGTTCATCGAGGCTGCTCGCCAGTTCAAGAAGGAAAAAGAACCCGGCGACGTGATTTTCGTGCATGTGACGCTGGTTCCCTACATCGCCGCGGCCCACGAAGTGAAAACCAAGCCCACGCAGCATTCCGTTAAAGAGCTGCGCAGCGTTGGCGTGCAGCCCGACTTCATCGTATGCCGCAGCGACCATGAGATTTCCTCGGGCGTTCGCGACAAAATCGCCCTGTTCTGCGACGTTGACCCGGGCAATGTGCTCGCATGCATCGACGCGCCGAGCATTTATTCGGTGCCTCTCGCGTTGCACGACCAGCATTTCGACGAGAAGGTGCTCGCGAAGTTGGGCCTTCCCGTGGAAGATGTCGACCTCACTCCGCTGCGCAAGTTCCTCTCGGCGCAGGCCGATTGCGAGGGCGAAGTGAACATCGCCATCGTGGGCAAATACGTGAAGCTCCCCGATGCGTATCTTTCCATTATGGAAGCGCTCCACCATTCTGGCGTGGCAAACGGCGTGAACGTGAACCTGAACCTTATTGACGCGGAAAAGGTCGACGACGAAACCGCCGAAGAGCTGCTTGGCGATATGGACGGCATTTTGGTGCCGGGCGGTTTTGGCCAGCGCGCTTTCGAAGGCAAAATCGCAGCTGCGCGTTACGCTCGCACGCATAACGTGCCTTATTTCGGCATTTGCTTGGGCCTGCAGGCGGCCGTGTGCGAGTTTGCGCGCGATGTTGTCGGCTTGTCGGGCGCGACGTCTTCTGAGTTCGACGAGAACGCCGAGTACCAGGTCATTTCGATTATGCCCGACCAGAAAGATATCGACGAAAAGGGCGGCACTATGCGTTTGGGCGCGTACCCTTGCAAGCTCGAAAAGGGCACCAAGGCATTTGATATCTATGGTGGGGAAGTCATCTACGAGCGCCATCGCCATCGTTACGAGGTGAACAACGAGTATCGCGGCAAGCTCCAAGAGGCTGGCATGGTGATTTCCGGCGTCTCGCCCGATGGCCGTCTTACCGAGATGATTGAGCTGCCGAATCATCCGTGGTTCGTGGCGAGCCAGGCTCATCCCGAATTCAAGAGCCGTCCCACCAAGCCCCATCCGCTGTTCAACGGTTTCGTTGCCGCTGCGCTTAAGCATCGCGACGAGGAATAAAGAATCCGAGGCCTGAGAAGAATGAGGAGCGATCGCTTGGAGCGGCGCTCCTCTTTTTTAGTGCTATAGGGTAGATAGCGTGTTTGGCTCAGAGGCATCGATTCAGGTCGATACTTCTTTTACGTCTTTGAATGTCTCGGTTCCACGCAAACGCTCGGGCAAAATGCGCACCTGCGCGGTTGTCGTTGCGGCGCTTTGGGCGAGATGTGCGCGGAACGATTTCGCAAACGGCACGTGTGCGCGGCGTTTTTCAATAGGATCTTTTGCTTTGCATTGAATTGGGCGGGCGATGGGCTTGCGCTATGCTCGCCGAATCTGCCGTATACTTTGCTTATGCCAAAGGAATCTTTCATATATAGTCTCGATGACGCGGATGCGACTGCGCGCCCCTTTCTTCAATACGCTCGCGACTATGTGGCGCATTTGGGCGTTGAACGCGGGTCGTCGCGTCTCACGCTTGCGGCGTATGAGTCTGACCTGCGCGATTACTTCGCGTTTCTTCTTGGCCGCGGCGTGCTTGCGCCATGCGATGTCTCGCGAGCCGATATCGTTGCCTATGAATCCGATTTGGTCGAACGGGGATATGCCGCGTCGACTATCGCCCGTCGCGTTTCGGCGGTGAAGGGTTTCCATCGCTTTCTTGTTTCAGATGAACTGGTGCAAACGAACCCGGCGGAATCGATTTCTCTGCCCCAAAGGCCCGATCGCTTGCCGGATGCGCTTTCCATTGCCCAAATCAATGCGTTGCTCGACCAGCCTTTCGGCGAAGGCCCCCGAGCGCAGCGCGACAAGGCGATGCTTGAGATTCTGTATGGCTGCGGTTTGCGTGCAAGCGAGCTTGTGGGCCTCGATATGGGCTGCATTGATTTCGATGGCGGGGTGGTGCGCGTGCTCGGCAAGGGCTCGCGCGAGCGCTTCGTGCCGATTTCGGGAACGGCCGAGACGGCGCTGCGGACGTATGTGTATGGCGGCTTTCGCGCGGAGCTTTCCATGAAGGGCAAGGGCTCGCCGGCGGTGTTTCTGAATGCCCGCGGCGCGCGCATGACACGCCAGGCGGTGCATCGCATCGTGGCGCATGCGGGTGAAGCGGTGGATATCGCCGATTTGCATCCGCATATGCTTCGCCATAGCTTCGCGACTCATATGCTCGAGGGTGGCGCCGACTTGCGCGCCATTCAGGAAATGCTTGGGCATTCCGATATCTCAACCACGCAAATTTACACGCATGTCAGCCGCGCCCACATTCGCGAGGAATACCTTTCGGCCCATCCCCGTGCATAGCCCCCACGCGCGATGCCCGCGCGGGAAGGGGCGGTTCTCGTCGGCCACTATATATGGTGGCCCCTTTTGCCGTTGCACAATTCGATTCTGCTTCGATTCTGACGCAGTTGCCTCCCGCGCCCACATGTTCGTCACATTCGCGCTCGTTTTTTCGGAATTCGAACGCATCCGGCAAAAATTTTTCCCACTTTCTCCCACCATCCTTTTTCATTGTTCGCGCAAAGCGGAGCACAAGATGTTGTGCTCCGCTTTTTTGTTTTGCGCGAAATAGCTTTGAGACCTTACGCCGGTGGAGGAAAAGGGGGCGGAAGTGGAGGGGAAGGAAGGGGGGCGGTGGGGGAGGAATTGGGGGCGATTTTGTTGTGGAGTGGGGCAAAGTGGGATAAAATGGCGGCACCGGTTACGAAACGCGCGAATAACAACGAACAAAGGAGGTGTCCATGGCTGGGCTCAATGGCGAATATCGTCATAAGCTCGATGCCAAGGGGCGTCTGTCTTTGCCGTCGTCTATTCGCAAGCTTCTGACCGAGGAAACCCAAATGGTCGTTGTTCCCGATGCGCGAAACGAGTTTCTGTCGGTGTATACCAACGAAGCTTTCGACGTATGGATCGACACCTTGTTTGAGAAACGCGGTGGCTTTGACCCCAACAAGCGTGAGCACATGTTGCTGAACAGCATCCTTCGTGGCAATGCAACTCCAGTGACCATGGACTCCGCGGGCCGCATCACCTTGCCGCAGAGCTTGCGCGAGCGTGCGGGCATCGACAAGGAAGTCACCCTGGTTGGCGCTGGCAGCCACTTCGATATTTGGGATACCACGCGTCGTGAAAACCTGCTGGCGAGCATCGATCTTGATGCCCTGCTCTATTCGTAGGAGTTCTGACGTGGAAGAAATGACAAACCAATACAGGCATACACCGGTCCTGCTTGCCGAGTGCCTCGAGCACTTGAACCTTAAACCGCAGCACACGTTCGTGGATTCAACGCTCGGCGGAGCAGGGCATTCTTCCGAAGTCGCCAAACGGCTTGGGGAGGGCGGCCTTCTTATCGGCATCGACCAAGACGAAATGGCCTTGGCCGCCGCCAAGAAGCGCCTCTCTTCAGCTTCCGCCGAAAATGCATGCGAAGTCATGCTGCTTCGCGGAAACTTCGGCGACTTGGATGAATTGCTGGTGGAAGCGCAGGTCCCTGGAATCGATGCGATTCTGTTCGACCTCGGCGTTTCCTCGCCGCAACTCGACCTCCCGCAGCGTGGCTTCTCGTTCAGGGAAGACGCCTTGCTGGACATGCGAATGGACCCGGGTAGACAAACCATAACCGCAGCAGAGCTCGTCAACACCTTATCCGCAGCAGAGCTCACCCGGATCATTCGCGACTACTCCGACGAGAAGTGGGCGAGTCGTATTGCGCAATTCATCGTGGAGCGTCGCGAGAGCCATCCCATCGAAACGACGGGCGAACTCGTGGACATTATTAAAGCGGCCATTCCCGCTTCGGCGCGTCGCGCTGGCGGGCATCCCGCCAAGCGAACGTTCCAGGCGCTTCGCATCGAAGTGAACGGCGAGCTTACCGTGCTTCGTCGGGGTCTCGACGCCGCCATTCGGTGGTTGAATCCTGGCGGTCGCATCGCGGTCATCAGCTATCACTCCCTGGAAGACAGGGCGGTGAAGGAAGCTTTCGCCGAGCACTCGAAGAAATGCACGTGTCCTCCCGGTTTTCCGGTGTGCGTGTGCGGCGCGAACCCTGCGCTGAAAGTGATTACTCGCAAACCCATTCTGCCCACCGAGGCGGAAATTGAAGTTAACCCCCGCGCCCGCAGCGCCAAGCTGCGCGTCGCGGAAAAGATCAGATAGGTGCCCTGGCGCCTAGATGGTCGATACGCCGACTGTAAACGCAGCCTAAACACAGAAAGGAGGCAGGCATGAGACAATACGATTCATACCGCGCCTCCCAGCCGGCCTATGTTCATGGTTCTGCCGCGCCCGATTTGCGCAGGCAGGGCAACCCCGATGTCAATGTCATGCCCGGACGCCGCAACGGCGTCAACCATGCCGGTGTGCCCGAGAGCATCTTTGGTGTGGTGGGCGTTGTATTCGCCGTGGCAATCGTGATTGCGATTTTCGCATGCGCTCGCGTGCTTCTTTCTGCGGCGAGCGTAACTACGACCATTGCAACCGACGAGCTTTCCACGCAAATCGCCAACGAGCGCACGCTCGGCAACGATCTTGAGGTGCAGCAGAGCCAGCTTTCTAACTCCACGCACATTCGCTCCGCGGCCGAGGGCCTCGGCATGGCGGCGCCTGCTGCTACCGAAAGCGTCGAGCTTGGCGCCGACGTCATTGCGACCGACGCTTCGGGCAACCTTTCGCTTTCTGGGAGCTTGTCTTCTATGGCAAGCCAAGGCTAGGTGCGCTTCGTGTCTCGTGACGCGCGCCGTCAGGCGCCGAATTATTCCTTCGGCTCAAATCGCTTTAGGGTGCTTCTGGTCTTTTTCGGAATCATCCTTTTGTTGCTCGTAGGACGTCTCGTTCAGCTTCAGATTATTCTTGCCGACGATTACAGCACCCAGGCTGCCAATTCGCGCACGGTGTCGGTCGAGCTCTCGCCTCGTCGCGGTACGATTTACGACCGCAATGGCAAAGTGCTCGCCTCCGACGTGCAGGCGACGACCATCTATTGCAATCCGAAAGAAATCACCGACGTCAAAGGCACGGCCGAGAAGCTCGCCGGCGTGCTCGGCGGCGACGCGTCCATCTATGAAGGCCCCCTTTCGACCGAAAACACCACGTTCGCATACGTGAAGCGCAAGGTCGACCAGGACAAAGGCGAAGAGGTAAAAGACCTCGGCCTTGATGGCATTTATTTCCTTGACGACATGAAACGCGTGTACCCGTATGGCAGCACCGCGGGCCAAATTCTTGGCCTGGTCGACGTTGACGGTAACGGCCAAACCGGTCTTGAGCTGTATTACGACAGCATTTTGAAGGGCGAGCCGGGCAAGCTCGTGCTGCAGCAGGGCGCATACGGCATGCCGATTCCCGGCGGCACCGAGGTCGACGAGCCCGCCAAAGATGGCCAGGATATTATTCTTTCCATCGATATCGACATGCAGCAATATGTCGAAGAGCGCCTTGCGCAGGGCGTGAGCGACATTGGCGGCGAAGACGGCTCGGCTGTGCTTTACGACGCCGATACGGGTGACATTATCGCTATCGCCTCAACGCCTTACTTGGACCCCTCCGACCGCAGCAACATCGAAGAGGGCGCTACGTCGGTGAAAGCAATTACCACGCAGTTCGAGCCGGGCTCCATTTTCAAGACTGCGTCGTTCTGCGCGATGCTCGAGGCGGGTGGCATTACCGCCCAAACCACGGTGGACTGCCCGGTGTATCTTGAGGCGGACGAGTACAAAATCTCTGACGCCCATGAACGCGCCGCAACTACGATGACCGCGGCCGAGGTGCTCGCGCAATCGTCGAACGTCGGTACATCGCTTCTCGTGCAACAGCATTTGGGTTTCAACGACCTGTACGACAAGATTCGCAAATACGGCCTCAATGATGCCACGGGCGTCGACTACCCCGGCGAGGCCGAGGGCTATTTGACCAATGTGGGCACATGGTCGCTCATCCAGTCGTACAACGTGACGTTCGGCCAAGGCATTTCGCTGAGTCCGCTTATGATCACGCGCTTCTACGGGGCCATCGCGAATGGCACGGGCGTTGCCCATACGCCGCACTTCCTTATCTCGAAGCCTTCTTCGGGAGAAGAAGTCACGTGGGATAGCGAGCAGATCATCGACAACACCGACGCTATCGCTCCGCTTACGGACATGCTGGAAGGCGTTGTGGAAAACGGCACGGGCAAGACGGCCGCTGTTGAGGGCTATACGACGGCGGGCAAAACCGGTACGGCGGAATACGCCGACGATTCCGGCTCCTACGTGAAGAACATGTACAACCTCGACTTTGTTGGTTTCCTGCCAAACGCGACTTCGAATCTGGTGTGTTTTGTCGGTGTGAACCATGTGCCTTACGAGCGAAATACGTGCGAGGTGTTTAAAGATATAATGACCGAAGCAAGTAGCCGATATAAAATCGCGCAGAAGTAAACGCCGCCTTCGTGCGGCGTTTTGCCTGATTAAGCGATTCCGTTGAGGTGGATTGAATGGAACTCGAAATAGGACGTGTAATTGAGGCATGCGATGCTCGCGTGCTCGTGGAACCCGTGAGCCGCGATGTCGCGGCCTTGGGCCTTACGTGGGACTCTCGCGAGGTGAAACCGGGCTTTGTGTATGCGGCCATCGTTGGCGAGCGCGTCGACGGACATGCATTCGCGGCTTCCGCAATCGAGGCGGGCGCCGTCGCGGTGCTGTGCACGCGCGAGCTTGACGATGCGGCGCTTGAAGCGGCCCGTGCCGCCGGCGCTTGCGTGCTTATGGTTGCCGATGCAGCGGAAGCGATTGCCGAAATCGCCGCCGCATGGCGCGCAACGCTTTCCGCCACGGTGATCGGCGTCACCGGCTCGGTGGGGAAGACCACCACCAAAGGCCTCGTGCGCGACATCCTTTCTACGAAATATGAAACCTGGGCGACGAAGGGCAACTTCAACAACGAACTCGGCGCCCCCTATACGGTGCTTACGGCGCCCGCGTCGACCCAGATGCTCGTCGTCGAGATGGGCATGGATCGCCCGGGCCAAATCGCGCACCTTGCCGCCATGGCGGAGCCGAGCTTGGGCGTCGTGTCCATCGTGGGAACGTCGCACTTGGAATACCTGAAAACGCGTGACAACATCGCGCTCGCGAAAGCGGAGCTGCTCGATGCGCTGCCCGAGGGCGGCTGGGCGTTTTTGAATGCCGGCTGCGATAAATCGGCGTTTATGGCAGAGCATGCGCGCCTTCTTCAGCGCGGCGTGAATGTTTGCGCGTTTTCCGCGCTCGGCGAGCCTGATGCCTCTTTGGGCGCATGGGCTGCCGACAGCGCCGTGTGGGCCGAAAATGTCGTGATTGACCCCGAAGGCCGTCCGCGGTTCGAATTGTGCGCGCGTGGCGCGCTTGTGGGCGGCGAGCGTTGCCGCGAGCAGGTTGCGCTTTCTTTGCGTGGCGCGCAAAACGTTTCGAACGCATGTGGCGCCGCGGCGGTATGCATGGCGGCGGGCATGGAATTTTCCGAAGTCACAGCAGCCCTTGCTCAGGCTCAGCCCGAATCGGGCCGTGCCGAACTCGTGCGCGCGAAGTGCGGAGCCGTGGTGTTCAACGACGCCTACAACGCTGCTCCCGAATCGATGTGCGCCGCTCTTGCCACGCTTGCGTCGTATGAGACCGCGGGCCGTCGCATCGCGGTGCTCGGCGATATGGGCGAGCTCGGCGTATCGAGCGTCGAGGGCCACGCGAAGGCCGGTCGCGCCGCGGCCGAGGCGGGCATCGATGTGCTCGTGTGCACGGGCGACCTGTCGCGGGGCATGGCTCGCGCCGCTGAAGAGGCCGGCATGCCGCATGAACATATCGTTTGCGTGAACGATGCCGACGAGGCTCTCGCCTACGTTTCAAAAACCATTTCCGAAGGCGACGCCGTATTGGTGAAAGCCTCGCACTATATGGGCCTTGATCGAGTCGTTGAAGGGATCATCGAATAATGCTGAGCTCGCTGTTTTCCGCATACCCGTCGTTTCTAGTGTTTCTGGGCTTCATCGTCGCCACGGCTTTGACTATGGCGCTCATGCCGGCCTGGATTCGCCTGCTTACCCGCACGCATATTGGCCAGCAGGTGCGCGCCGACGGCCCGCAAAGCCACTTGGTGAAGCAGGGCACGCCTACCATGGGCGGCGTCATCATGCTCATCGCCATCGTGATTACCGTGCTTTTGGTGGTGCCCCCTTCGTGGAGCTTCGTCGCGGCGCTTCTTGCGACGCTGTGCACCGCGGCTTTGGGCCTGTTCGACGATGCCGAAAAGGTCATCCATGAGCGCTCTTTGGGCTTGACGCCTAAAGGCAAGCTCATCGGCCAGTTCGCCATCGCCACGCTGTTCACGCTTTATGTCGTGAATTGGCTCGGCATTGCCCCCACCGTGCAAATCCCGTTTTTGCAGCCGTGGGATTTCGGAGTGCTCACCACGTCTATCCCGTGCCCCATCTGCCCCGATGGCTCGCTTGATATTCCCTGGCTGTACCTCGTGTTCTGCTATTTGCTCATCATCGGCATGTCCAACGCGGTGAATTTGACCGACGGCCTCGATGGCTTGGCCGCCGGAACGGTCATGGTCGTCATGATCGTCATGGCTGCCATCGCGTATCGCGAGAATATGCTTCCCATGGCCGTGTTCGCCGCCACCATGGCGGGCGCATGCGTAGGCTTTTTGTGGTTCAACGCATATCCGGCCGACATTTTCATGGGCGACACGGGGTCGCTCGCGCTGGGCTCGGCGCTTGCTTGCATCGCCATCATCACGAAAACCGAGGTGTTCTCGCTCATCATCGGCGGCCTGTTCGTCGCCGAGGCGTGTTCGGTTATTTTGCAGGTCGTGCATTACAAGCGCACGAAAAAGCGTTTGTTCCTTATGGCGCCTTTGCACCACCACTTCGAGAAGAAGGGCTGGAGCGAAACGAAGGTCGTCATTCGATTCTGGATTGTTTCGGGCGCGCTTGCCGGTTTTGGCTTCGTGCTGTTCTTCATTCAGCCCATCGTCATGGGCATGGTCGCTTAAACGCCGACGGAAAGGGATAGTGTCATGGGCGCTTCTATCATCGAAGGAACCAAGGCCGCGCCAACGTGTTGGGGCGACGTGCTTATTCTGGGTTTGGGCAAGAGCGGCAAGGCCGCTGCGTCGTATTGCCTGAATTTGCTCGGTGGCCGCGTGAAGAGCGTGACCATCGCGGCTGGCGAGAAAAACGATGCCGCGCTCGAGTTCGCCGCGCACTGCGAGGCGCTTGGCGCGCATGTGGTGTTCGACATGTATACGTTTAAAGACACCTATGACGTGTGCATCGTAAGCCCGGGCATTTCCCAGTTCTCCCGTTTCTACGAAAACGCGAAGGCAGCTTCGACTGAGGTTATTTCCGAGGTGGAATTCGCCTGGCGCGAGAGCCCTGCGGATAGTCGTTGGGTTGCCGTGACGGGAACCAATGGCAAAACCACCACCACGTCGCTTATCACGCATATTTTGAAGTGCGCCGGCGAGCGCGTTGCCGCCGTGGGCAACATCGGCAATACGTGCATCGAAGCCGTGGGCAACGGCGAGGCCGACGTGTATGTGTGCGAGGCGAGCTCGTTCCAGCTGGCGAGCTGCCAGGCGTTCGCGCCCGAGGTCGCCGTGCTGCTCAACATCACGCCCGACCACCTGTATTGGCATATGACGTTTGAGGCGTATGCCGAGGCGAAAAAGCAGGTGTATGCGAACCTGAGCAAGAATCAGGGCACGCTCGTCATCGACGCCGTATGCGATGTGACGCGCGATTGCGTGAAAGAATTCAAGAACGACTCCAAGCGAGCTTTCGGCTACATCCCCGTAGGGTGCGCCGCGGGCATCGACCATTCCATGAAGGAGGCTTGCGGGTCTGAAAACGCCGCATTCCTCGATGGCAATATGCTGCGTGTCGATTTCAAGGGCGAAGATATTGAGCTCGTGGGCGAAAGCGAGCTTCTGATTAAGGGCGAGCATAACGTTTCCAATGCGCTTGCCGCGGCTGCTGCTGCGCTTGCGTGCGGCGTTGACGCCGCCCAGGTGCGCGAAGGCCTCGTGTCCTTTAAGCCTCTCGAACATCGCCTGGAGCCGTGCGGCGAAATCGGCGGCGTGAAGTTCGTGAACGATTCCAAGGCGACCAACGTGGACGCTACGCTGAAGGCGCTTTCGGCGTTTGCTCCCCACACCGCCATTTTCTTGCTCGGCGGCAATGACAAGGGAACCGACCTTGACGAGCTTGTTGAAGCGTGCGATGCGAAATGCAAGGCCGTGGTGTGCTTTGGCGCGGCGGGCGAGCGCTTCTTCGATGCGTTCGCCAATGCGGGCGTGAAGCATGTTCGCGCCGAGCATATGGAAGACGCGCTCGATACGGCGATTTCTATGGCCCAATCTGGCGACGAGGTCGTGCTTTCTCCCGCTTGCTCGTCGTTTGACGAGTTCGACTCGTTCGAGCACCGCGGCAAAGTCTTCAAACAGCTCGTTGCGTTTCGTGCCAACAATGCCCGCTAGGTTGTAGCCGGTGGCTCGAGCGACGCGTGCCGGTTCGTCTGCCGGCTTCCCTGAATTGAATAGAAGAGGCGGCGCACGGGGCAGTGTGCCCGCCGACATCATGATGCCGCGTTTGGGCCTTCTGGTCGCTGCTGTTCTGCTTGTGCTCATCGGCATCGTCATGGTGTTTTCGGCGTCGACGGTCGAGGCGATTCACAATGGCGAGTCGGCAACCTCGTACGTTGTGAAGCAGGCGATATTCGTCGTGCTCGGCTCCGTTCTGGCCCTGTTCGTGTATACACGCGATTACCGATCGCTGCAGGGTGGCCCCTTCTTTTGGGCGTTTTGGGGCGTATGCGCCGCTTTGCTGCTCGCCGTTCCTGTTATTGGCACGAATATTCTTGGCGCCACGCGATGGATTTATATCGGCGGCTTCAGCGTGCAGCCGACGGAATTTGCCAAAATCATGCTCGTGGTGGCTGCGGCGAAGGTGCTTCTTGAATACCGCGATCAGATTCGTGATTTGAAACAGGCGCTCATTGCCGCTTTTGTGCTCGTCTTGCTCCCACTTGCTTTTTTGTATAAAACGCAGTCGGACATGGGTTCGGCCGTCGTCATTCTTGTGGGCGTGTTCGTGGTTATGTGGCTCGGCGGGCTTCCTGGGCGTTTCGTCGCTGCGCTCGGCATAGCCGTCGTGGTGGCCGGCGTATTCGGCATCGTTGGATATCGCGCCGATCGCGTTTCGGTGTGGCTCGACCCATGGAGCGACCAGTACGACACGGGCTATCAGATGATTCGTTCGTTCTTCGCGTTTTCCGAAGGCGGCATTCTGGGCGTTGGCTTGGGCAATTCACGCGAGAAGTTCCTGTATTTGCCCGAGGCTGAAACCGACTTCATTTTCTCGATTATCGGCGAGGAGCTCGGCTTTGTCGGCGCGCTGTTCGTCATCGCGCTTTTTGTGGCGGTGCTCGTGGGCGGTTTGCTTATCGCCAAGCGAGCCAGCGACGATTTCGGCACGATGATCGCCGGCGGCCTTACCTGCATGCTTGTAGGGCAGGCGTTTTTGAATATGGCCTGCGCTACGGGATTGTTCCCCACGACGGGCAAGCCCCTGCCGTTCATTTCGTCGGGCGGATCGTCGGTTGTGGCGTCGCTTTTGATGGTGGGCATCATCATGTCGGTTTCGCGTGTGGCGGGCGAAGAAGCGCTCACGCCGCATCGCGCGAGCGCCGAGCGACGTCGAGCGAACCTGAGCTATATTCGCGTGGAAGACGAGCCACCGGCGCGTTCGCGTTTCTCTTCGGTCGAATCGGAGCCCATCGCCGAGCACCCGGCTCGTTCGAGGCGCTCCCATGGCGACCCGTTTGGCGGCGTCATGGCCCCTCGCGGCGGCGCATCGAGAAGCGCTTCGCGAGGCTCGTCTCGCCCAGAGGGAAATGCTTCTATGGGCTCACGGGCGTCGCGACGCCATGATTCTGGAATGGAACGCGGCGCCAATCGTCGCGGCAGCGGAAGGAACTCACGATGAAATTCGTTCTTACGGGCGGCGGCACGGCCGGCCACATCAACCCCGCTCTTGCGCTGGCTGAGATTTTGCAAGAATGCGGCCACGAGGTGTTTTTCGCCGGCACGCCGCAGGGCGTTGAGGCGCGCTTGGTTGGTCAAACCGACATTCCGTTCGTGGCTTTCGAGGCTTCGGGGTTCGATCGCGAGCGTCCCCATACGCTCGTTACCTCTTCGCTGAAAATTTTGCGCTCGGCCCGCAAGGCGAAGGCGTGGATGTGCGAAGTTCGTCCCGATGCCGTTGTCGGCTTTGGGGGCTACGTGTCCATTCCGGTGGGCATGGCGGCCGAGCAGCTGAACGTGCCGGTGGTCGTGCATGAGCAGAATTCCGTCATGGGCATGGCGAATAAATTCTTGGGCAAGAAAGCCGCTGCCGTCGCGCTCACCTATGAGGTCGCTGGCAAAGACATCGCCGACGCGTCCAAGCTCATTGTCACGGGCAATCCGGTGCGTTCTTCGGTGCTTTCTGCAACGCGCGAGCAGGGCAGGGAGATGCTGGGCATTCCGCAGGATGCCACGATGCTGCTCGTTTTCGGCGGCAGCCTGGGCGCGCGCCATATCAATGCCGCCATATCGTTGCTCAAAAAGCAGTTGCTTGCGATTGATGGATTGTACGTGGTGCATATCACGGGGCCGAAGGAATACGAGGCGACGTGCGCAGAGCTCGCTTTGACCGATGAAGAGGCTGCTCGCTGGACCGTGATGCCGTATCAAGACCGCATGGCGGAAACCCTGCGTGCGGCCGATTGCACGATTTCGCGCGCGGGCGCTACGTCTCTCGCTGAGATTTCGGCGCTGGGGTTGCCTGCCTTGCTCGTGCCGTTTCCCTATGCGGCCGAAGACCATCAAACCACCAACGCGCGTGCGTATGTTGAGCGCGGCGCGGCGGAAATGATGGCCGATTCCGAGCTCGATAGCGAAGAATTCGCGAACAAGGTGCTCGCTTTGGCGACCGACGCGGATTTGCGCGATCGCATGCGCGCTGCCGCCGCAACGTTCGAGACTGAAAACGCCGCAGCGAAATTGGCTGATGTTGTGGTTGATGCGGCGATGCGTGGTGCGCTGCGATAGAATAACCGATTGCTGAAATACGGGGCGCTTATGCGCCCGTTCGGTTCGAGGAGGCATGAACAAATGACGGATAATTGCAAACGCGTGCATTTTATCGGCGTTGGCGGCGTGGGCATGAGCGGTATCGCTCGTGTTGCAGCCGATGCGGGCATGCGCGTGAGCGGCTCCGACATGAAGTCGTCGCGCTATACCGACGACTTGGTTGCCGCCGGCATTCCTATTTTCATCGGCCACGATGCCAAGCATGTGACCGACGATATCGATGCCGTGGTCATTTCTACTGCCATTCCCGAAACCAATCCCGAGCTTGCCCGCGCGCGCGAGCTGGGCATTGCCGTATGGCATCGCGCCCACATGCTTGCCGAGCTTGGTCGCGGCAAGAAAACGCTTGCGGCCTGTGGCACCCACGGCAAAACCACGACGTCTTCGATGCTCGCCACTGCGACCGACGCTTTGGGCCTTGAGCCAACGTTTGTCGTGGGCGGCATTGTGGACGCCTATCACACCAATGCCGTTTCGGGCAAGGGCGAATATTACGTTGTTGAGGCAGACGAGAGCGACGGGTCGTTCTTGAACCTGTCTCCCTATGTCGCGCTCGTCACTAATGTCGAAGCCGACCACTTGGACCATTACACGGGCGGCATCGAGGAGATTCGCGCGACGTTTCTGCAGTTCATGCAATCGGTGCCCGAGGAAGGCGCCGTTGTCGTGTGCGGCGAGGATCCCAAGCTCGTGGAGCTCGCCAAGAAAAGCGGCCGTCGCGTGGTTGCCTATGGCTTTGGCGAGGGCTGCGACACGCGCATTTCGAACTACCGCACGCATGGCGTGGGCTCGCTGTTCACGCTCACGTTCGCCGATGGCACTACGGTCGATGTCGAATTGAAGTGCAACCCCGGCATCCATAACGCGCTCAATGCCGCAGGCGTGATTTCCGTTTTGTGGGCGCTTGGCGAAGACGCCGCTGCGGCCGCTGCATCCCTTTCGAATTTCCAGGGCGTTCGTCGTCGTTTCGACCTGGTGGGTGAGGCGTGCGGCGTGACCGTCGTTGACGATTACGCCCATCATCCCACCGAGATCAAGGCAACCCTGGCCGCTGCTGCCGCGCTCGATTTCAAGCGCGTGGTCGTGTTGTTCCAGCCCCATCGCTACTCTCGCACCGAGTCGCTCGCGGGCGAGTTCGGCGAAGCGTTTAACGATGCCGATGAGCTCGTGCTCATGGATGTATACGCGGCGGGAGAGGCTCCTATCGAAGGCGTCGATGGCAGCCTTATCGCCAACGCCGTGAAGCAGAACGGCCACGTTGCCGATGTGACATACGAGCCGAGCAAGGAAGCAACGCCGGCACTGGTCGCCTCGAAGCTGAAAGAGGGCGACCTGCTCATCACCATGGGCGCCGGCGACGTGACGACGTTTGGCAAGAAGATTCTCGCCGAGCTTTCTCGCGAAGAGGCTTAGCATCGCCATGATGCGGAGCCTTGCACGGCTTTTGGGCGACGAGTTTTCGGGCTTCGTGCTCGAAAACGAGCCGTTGAGCCGACATACCACCATACGAATCGGCGGTCCTGCGGCCTTGTTCATCGAGGCAGGCGATTTACGTTCGCTCGCTTTTGCGTGCGATGCATGCCGCGAGCTCGGCATTCCTTGGACGATGTTTGGCAAAGGTTCCAATCTGCTTGTTTCCGATGCTGGTTTTGATGGCGCGGTCATTACCCTGGGCGCCGGGTTTGCGAAGTGCGCATTCGACGCCGAGTCGGGCGTGTTCACGCTCGGGGCGGGGCTGCGGTTTTCGCAGGCTGTTCGAGAGGCCGCATCCCTTGGCCGTTCGGGCCTGGAATTCGCCGTGGGCATTCCGGGCACGGTGGGCGGTGCCGTTCGCATGAATGCCGGCACGCGCCGAGAGTTCTTGGGCCCGCGCATCGTCTCGGTCACCACGCTGCGGCCGGGGGAGGGCCTTCGCCGATATGCCGCGCGTGATATCGAGTGGAACTATCGCGAAACGTCCATTCCTTTCGATGAAGTCGTGCTTGAATGCGAAGTCGCGACGGCCGAGGGCAGCGAGCAGGAGATTCGTCGCGCTATGGAGAAATCGCAGGAGCGCAGGCGCATCACGCAGCCTTTGGGTTTGCCTTCGTGTGGAAGCGTTTTCCGCAACCCCGAAGGCGAATCGGTGGGCCGCTTGATTGAAAACGTGGGGCTTAAAGGAGCCTTGTGCGGAGGCGCTCAAATTTCGGAGCGCCATGCGAATTTTATTGTGAATAAGGGCGGCGCGAAAGCCGTCGAGGTATTGTCGCTCATCCATGCCGCCTCGGGCGCGGTTGCTGAGCGCTATGGTGTAGAACTTGTGCCGGAGGTGCGCTTCCTTGGCTTCGAATAGGAACAACCGCAACACGCGTCAAGCTCCGCGCGCTCGCTCGGGGCAGGCGCCCGTGCGTCGCGACACCACGCCGACGTATCGCGCGTCGAATCGCCGGACGCTTGGCTCGGCCGCTCCGCGCGTTTCCACGGTCAAGCTCGGCGACCTTGATGCCGCGAGCGCTCGAGGCTCGGTCCACCGTGCGCGCGCTCAGGCGTCGTACAAAAACTACCAGGCCAAAATCGTCGCTGTGCTCGTTGCCGTCGCCGTGCTTGCCGGCGTGTTCGCGGGCGCATACTGGTCGAATCTTTTCGCGGTCCAGCAGGTAACGGTTTCCGGCGTCGAGCACCTTACGGCAAGCGAAATGGCCCAGCTCGCCAATGTGCCGAGCGACACCACGCTTCTGCGTGTCGACGCCGCGACCATCGAAAGCAATATCATGCGCGATGCGTGGGTTGAAAACGTGCACGTGCAGCGTGTGTTCCCGAACACGCTCAATTTGGCCGTGACCGAGCGCACAATCGGCGCCACGGTCGAGATCGGGGTCGACGATGGCAAATCGACCGAAACATGGGCGCTTTCGACTGACGGAATATGGTTGTGCCGCATTCCCGATAAAGATTCCGAGGCGGCGCAGAATATTTCGCCGAAGATCTACGAAGACGCCGAGAACGTGTTCGTCATTACCGATGTGACGTATGGCGTGAAGCCCGAAGTCGGCAAGGTGTGTACCGACGAAAGCGTGAAAAACGCGCTCGACGTGGTAACGAGCCTTTCGACCGACTTGAAAGATCAGGTGAAGCAGGTTTCGGCGACATCGACCGAGAACACGACGCTCACGCTTGATTCGAATGTCGAGATCGCGTTTGGCGCAGCGAGCGATGTGCGCGATAAGGAACGCGTGATCAAGCAGATTCTTGCCGACCATCCAGGCGAGGTGAGCTACATCAACGTTCGTGTGGTGAAGTCGCCCACATGGAGGACGGCCTAGAGCATTTCATCGGCGGAACGTGGTTGGGCCCCGGGTCCCTGGTTCCGCTTCGGGCAGTCCTGCTCGCACGAACGTGCCACTGGCACGTTCGGCTCGTGCGGAATCTCTCGTAACCAGGAACCCGAGGCCCCAACGGTGAGCATCTGCCCGATTGAAGAAAGCCTGCGATTCGGGATTTCTGGTTTGTGCGGAATTATTCAAACCCGAGGACGATTCAAACCCCGAGGCGCTAGGGGGAGCGCTCCTCGTTCGCGCGAAATTCGCCCATTTCCGTGGTGATTCGACGGAAGCTCGTTTCCTGTGGGCGGTACCGTCCTTGAAATGCTCGCTCGTTTGTGTAAAGTAAGCGTGTTATAGTTTCTCATAGTGAGAATTGATTTTATGTGCCTGCCGTGGCGGGCGCGGATTAAACGCAGCCGTAAATGCAGCACGTTGGAGGAAACATGGCGAAAACTGTTGGTTCAGAGCATCTGGCCGTCATTAAGGTCGTTGGCGTCGGCGGTGGCGGCACCAACGCCGTCAACCGTATGGTTGAAGCTGGCCTGAAAGGCGTCGAGTTCATCGCCGTCAACACCGACAAGCAGGCGCTGCTTATGTCGCAGGCCGATAAAACTATCCATATCGGCGAAGAGTTGACGCGCGGCTTGGGCGCTGGCGCAAACCCCGAAATCGGTTGCCAGGCTGCCGAGGAATCTCGCTCCGAGATTCGCGAGGCTCTGGCCGAGGCCGACATGGTCTTCGTGACTGCTGGCGAAGGCGGCGGCACGGGCACGGGCGCAGCTCCGGTGGTTGCTGAAATCGCCCGTGAGGAAATTGGCGCGCTCACGGTTGGTATCGTCACCAAGCCGTTCGGCTTCGAAGGCCGCGTTCGCCGCAACCAGGCCGAGCAGGGCTGCGATCTGCTTTCCCAGAAGGTCGACACCCTCATTGTTATCCCGAACGACCGTCTGCTCGAGGTCATCGACAAGAAGACTTCTGCGCTCGATGCGTTCCGCATTGCCGACGATACGCTTCGCCAAGGCATCCAGGGCGTTACTGACCTCATTACCATTCCTGGCCTGATCAACCTCGACTTCGCTGACATCCGCACCGTCATGAAGGACGCCGGCACGGCCATGATGGGCATTGGCTTTGGCACGGGCGAGAATCGCGCCCTCGACGCTGCGACGCAGGCCATCAACTCCAACCTGCTCGAGGCTTCCATCCAGGGCGCAAGCCGCGTTCTGTTCTCCATCGCCGGCGGCAGCGACCTTACGCTCGCCGAAGTCGACGCTGCGGCGCGCGCTATGGAGGCCGTTGTCGACGAAGATGCCAACATCATCTACGGCCAGATCATCGACGACACCCTGGGCGACCAGATTCGTATCACCGTTATCGCTACGGGCTTTGCGCGTCAGTCTCAGGCTGCGATGGACTTTGATTCCGCCCGCAACGATTTGTTTGCGGCAACCCAGGCTGTTTCGACTCCCGCGTCGGGCTCCACGGTTGGCGCTTTTGGCCGCGACACCTACACCTCTAACCAAACCCATGCCGCGTCTCCTGCCGCATCTTCGATGAATGCTGCATCTACGCGCGTCGCCGACGAGGAGTACATTCCCGATTTCCTTCGTCGTCGATAAAACGGAAGCGATGTGCCATGACGGGTATGACTAACGCGTCAGGGCTTGAAGCGACCCTCGATTTGCCGCTCCCGCGGCTTGTCGAGGGTCGTTTTTCTAACCTGACCGCATTTACCGATGAAGCCCTGTTCGAAGCGTGCGGCGTGCGCATCGCGTTTACCGAGCGTTCGGGCGGTGCGAGCGAGCCGCCGTATGATTCGTTGAATCTGGGCCTTCATGTCGACGACGACCCCGAAAGCGTGCGTGAGAATCGCCGCAGGGTCTGCGAGGCGTTCGGCATCGATCCATCGAGGCTTATTGTGCCCAACCAGGTGCATGGCGCCGATGTCGCCGTGTGCGAAAACGCTGGCGATATCGCCGAGACGCGGGAGTTCGCGGCCGAAGGCAGCGACGCGGTCGCCGTGGGGTGCGACGATGTCGCGGCCTTGCTGTGCTTCGCCGATTGCACGCCTGTGATTATCGTGGCGCCTTCCGGCAAGTTCGCCGTGGCGCATTGCGGGTGGCGCGGCGTCGTGTATGGCGCCTGGGCAACGGCGCTTTCGACGCTTTGCGAACTTACGGGCGAGCCTCCCGAGCGCTTCAACGTGTATATCGGCCCCTATATCCACGCGTGCCATTTCGAGGTTGGCGAAGAAGTCGCCAAGCAGTTTTTCGATACGTTTGGCGAGGCAAGTTTGGTCGATGAGCGCCATGTCGATATGGGCGCTGCGCTGCGCTGCGGCTTTGCGAGCATGGGCGTTGCGCCTGAGCGTATCGCCGATGTCGATATGTGCACGGTGTGCGATGCCGGTGAGCATTTTTATTCGTATCGCGCTTCGGGCGGCACGTGCGGTCGCCATGGCGCGTTTGCGGCTCGTATTCTTGGATAGGAAGAAGCTTTCTTATGGCTACGTTGGAACAACGTTGGGAATCTGTCGAAGAATCCGTCGAGGAGGCGTGCGCAGCTGCGGGCCGTGCTCGAAGCGATGTGCGCGTCATTGGCGTGTCGAAGACCGTGGGGCTCGATGCGGTTTCCGAGGCGATCGAGGCGGGCATTCACGATTTCGGGGAAAACCGCCCCGATGAACTCGTTCGCAAGCACGATGCGTTTCCGAACGAGAACTGGCATTTTATTGGCAATATCCAGTCGCGCCAGCTCGACAAGGTGGTGGGGCGTGCATGCCTCATCCATTCTTTGTGCCAGGAAAACCATGCCGATAAAATCGATCGATTGGCCGCGGCGGCCGGCATTGTGCAGGACGTGCTTATCGAAGTCAACGATGGCGAGTCGAACAAGCAGGGCGTGGCCGACGAAAATCTTATCGATATGCTTACACATTGCGCCGCCTTGGAG
>CAKUEV010000011.1 GCA_934646845.1 uncultured Slackia sp. | reverse complement strand
GCGGGCGTCGATGCCGCTGCGGTGTATGCAAACGCCTCAACCCGTTTCACCGATGGCGGCTGTTTCGGACTTGGTGCCGAAATCGGCATTTCCACGCAGAAGTTGCACGTGCGTGGCCCCTTCGCGCTCGAGGCGCTCACCACGTACAAGTATCAGCTTCGTGGGTCGGGCCAGGTGCGAGGCTAGCGTGGCGAATGGAAGCTTGAATGCGGGTGCTCCCTTGGGCGCTGACTGCGGTTGTTCCGCGCGATTGAGCGAAGGCGGCTTCCTCGCGAAGCTGGGCACCGATGGGCATCCGTGCCGTTTGGGCGTTATGGGGGGCACGTTCGATCCCATTCACAATGGCCACCTCGAGATCGCTCGCCGCGCGTGCGAATCGTTGGGCCTTTCGGGCGTGCTGTTCGTGGTTGCGGGCGACCCGTGGATGAAGCATGGACGTGCCTTGACGCCTGCGGAAGACCGCTTTGCCATGGTTCAGGCCGCCATTGAGGGCGACGTGCGTTTTGCTGCAAGCCGCATGGAGATCGACCGAGCCGGGGAAACCTATACGGTCGATACGCTGCGTGAACTGCGTCGAATTCTTCCTGCACATGTTGAGCTGTGCTTCCTTATGGGAGCCGATGCTGCGGCGCGTTTGGGGGAGTGGCGCGAGGCGAGCGAGCTTGGCGGCCTCGCGAGGTTCGCCGTGGTGTCGCAGCGCGACGACGTGGCGCTTGACGAGCGCGGCCTTTCTCGCCTTGCCCAAATCATTGGCGCGCGCGAGATATTGCAGGTAGAGATGCCTCGAATGGATGTATCTTCTACCAATTTAAGGGAAAAAGTGCGCACACGCCGCTCCATTCGCGATGAGGTGCCAGCGGTTGTGGCAGACTATATCGAGTCACACGGGCTCTACCAGCGTTAAACCGTTGGGCGTATGCAAGGGGCGATTGATATGGCCAAGGCCAAATCGAAGAAAAAAGAAAAGAAGATGAAGAAGCGTCAGGAAAGCTGCGAGCAGGTTGCCGTGATTTCTCCTGACCGTTTCGACGAGATGCGCCAGGCGCTCCAGGCGCGCGTGAAAGCGTCGCGCTACCGCCATTCGCTCGGCGTTTCCCAAACCGCCGAACAGCTGGCCCGCATCTATGGCGTGGACCAGAACGAGGCGGCCGTTGCGGGCCTTCTGCACGATTGGGATAAGTCGCTTACGGGCGATGAACTCAAGCGCAAGGCGAAAAAGCTCAAGCTCGCAGACAAGGAAGTGCGCGAGCATGCGACGGGTGTGCTGCATTCGTGGACGGCTGCGGCAACGCTGCGCGACGAGTTCCCTGAGCTTTCCGATGCCGTGTTGCAGGCGATTAGCCGACACACGTGCGGCGCGGTTGGAATGTCCGATTTGGACATGGTGGTGTTCGTGGCCGACATTATTGAGCCGGGCCGTGATTTCCCCGATATCGAGGGCCTGCGCGCCGCGGTAGGCGAGGTGTGCCTGGAAGAATTGTTCTATCGCACGTATAAAGCGAACTTCATGTATCTGCTTTCGGCCGACATGGTAGTGGCGCCGCCGTCGCTTGACGTGTACAATTCCCTGGTCGTTGAGCGCAAAGAGCGCCTTGAGGCCGAACGCGCCGCGTGCGATGCGCCGGCTGGAGGCGAAGCTTCGGAAGCGCAATTGCTTGCTGCGGAAATCGCCCGTCGCGAGCAGTTGGCGCGCGAGGCCGAACAGCAAATGGCGCTTGCCCGCAAGGCTGCCGAAGAGCGCGAGCGCGTGCGCGAAGAGAAGCGCGCGAAAATGCAGGCAGAAGCCGCCGAGGCGCGAGCTAAGCTTGAAGCTCGCGGAAAGGCGCGACTTGAGGCTTTGTCTCAGCCCGAGCCCGAGCTCGTCATGCGGTCTGAGCAGAACGCTTCGTCTCAAGGTGAAAGCGTCTGCGATTCGGACGAAGCAGCCGGCGTGAAAACGAATGAAGCATCAGCTGCCACCTCTGCGCAGGCATCGGCGGAGCCGCCCGCCGCGTTTGTAGACGAGCAGCCCGAGAAACCCAAGGTGGAGCGCACGCCAAATGGCGCGCGCATTATCCCCATTCAGTAAACCGTTGGGCATATGCCCATAACGCTTAGAAAGGAAATGCCGAATGGCAAAAGACAAAGGACTTACCGCCCTTGAGAAAGTGATGATCGCTGCGAAGGCGGCCGATTCCAAGAAGGCTACCGACATCGTGATTCAGGACGTTCGCGAGCTCGTGAGCGTGACCGATTTCTTCGTTATCGTGACCGCGCAGAACAACCGCCAGGTTGCCGCTGTGCTCGACGCCATTGAAGAGGCCGAGGTCAAAGAGGCCGGCGTGAAGCCGTTCGGCGTCGAAGGCGCCGACGAGGGTTTCTGGGCCCTGCTTGACTTCGGCGATTTCGTGGTGCACTGCTTCCAGCCCGAAGGCCGCGACTACTATCGCCTTGAAGAGGTGTGGAACGATGCTCCCACGATTGACTTCGAGCTCGATGAGCCGAAAAGCGAAGACGCTGAATAATTAACAAACCGATATCGCTGCAGCTTCGTATATAATTAAACGCTGCACAAGCCCCCGTGGCTCAACGGATAGAGCACCGGACTTCTAATCCGATGGTTGTGGGTTCGATTCCCGCCGGGGGCACCATTAAAAAGCAAAGCCCGTTCTTCGAACGGGCTTTTCATTCCTGTCTACCCTCGGCGGAATCGAACCGATGAGGTGGAATTCCGTCAAGAAAACCGCCCAGTGGGCGGTTTTTAGGAATTCGCTCGAGGGCGTAAGCCCGAGAGGCTAGGGCGCGCGAAGCGCGACCGGGATTCCCGCCGGGGGCACCATGTAAAAGCAAAGCCCGTTCTTTGAACGGGCTTTTTCTTTTGCCTTATTTCTGTTCTTCGAGAATTCGAAGCCCTGACCTGCGGTTTCGATTCTCTTAAAAAAATTTTAAAAAAGGGGGTTGCGTTGTGGGGGAGACATCTGTATAGTATTCGCTTGCCGCTTGGGCATTACCCAAACGGCGTGAGAAACATGGTGGGTGTGGCCTAGTTGGTTAGGGCGCAAGATTGTGGCTCTTGAGGTCGTCGGTTCGAATCCGATCACCCACCCCAGTTTTTCAACACAAGGCATTGTGGGCTATGAAAGTTACGTTCACAATGACTGCGGGAAACCGCGAACCTTTACATATGCTTTCTTTTCTGGATCGTTAGCTTAGTTGGTAGAGCAGGGGACTCTTAATCCCAAGGTCCGGGGTTCGAGTCCCCGACGATCCACCACTTGCACTTTCGGTGTCGCTGCAGCTGAATGAAAGCTAAGCCGCAGATGACATTGCGTTTAAACGCGCGAACCTTTACATATGCTTTCTTTTCTGGATCGTTAGCTTAGTTGGTAGAGCAGGGGACTCTTAATCCCAAGGTCCGGGGTTCGAGTCCCCGACGATCCACCACTGAAATTTAAAGACCAGGCCAAGTACCTGGTCTTTTCATTTATTTCAGGAGTGTAAAAAACTCTTGAATAATGATGGCCCTCTGCTAAATATTGGCGTTCCCCCCTTTCGCCTTCTGCTGGCAGTCGCTATCATAGACGCTTAGTTTTTGAGTCAATTTCGAAACCGCGTGTGCGGTTTGAATAGAAGGAGGCGGTTTTAGGCATGAGCGACATGATGAGGTACCGCGGTAAACGCGCGCTTGTCACGGGCTTGAGCCTCGAGCCGGGTCACGTATATAAAATCGACCCGCTCGAGCGCAAATACGGGCGCGAGGGCTTTTGGGTTGAAATCACCGATGGCGAGTCGCGCTGTACGCGTCCCTACGACAACGCCGATGCGTTTCTCGCTAATTGGGAAATGGCCGAGCCTCCCGTGAACGTTGCGTTGAATCTTCCGCCCAACGGGCGATAGAGAACGCTTTCGGTTCGTATGCATGCCGCCTCTGGGCGGCTTTTCTTTTTTGAGCTTCCATCCCACACCCACCCAAGACGCTGCGTGCTGTGGGGTTGCTCTTGTGTTTCGGCGTGTTTTTGCACGACGGGACATCTCCATTCCTCTGTATAATGCCACCGGAAGATATTTCGCCGCATGTGCGGCGATTCGGGGAGGTGCGCACGTGACGAGCATGGGCAAAACGCTGGCAATTGTGAATCCAGCGGCAAGAAATGGGGACGGCGCTCGCGGCGCGGCTTTTTTGCGATATGCGGCTGGTTCGGCCGCGGCCCCTTTTGAGGGCATTCAGATTGAGACTACCCGCGAAGCTGGGCATGCGACGGCGCTTGCGGCGCAGGCGTCGAACTTCGATTGCGTGCTTGCCGTGGGCGGCGACGGAGTCGTGCATGAAACGCTCGCGGGCCTCATGCGAATTCCTCGCGAGAAGCGCCCCGCATTCGCGCTTATTCCATGCGGCAACGGCAACGATTATGCTCGCACGCTCGGCATGTCGTTCGTTATGGAAGAAGCTCTCACGCAGCTCTCCTCCGCGCAGTGCATAAGCGCCGATGTGGGCGTGTGCAATGGCGAGTATTTCGCGGAGACGCTTTCGTTTGGGCTCGATGCCGCCATTGCGCTGGGAACGTACGAACGCCGACGCAGAACGGGTCGCGAAGGCACGCGTTTGTTCGTCGAAGAAGGCGCGAGCCAGCTCGTGTTCCATCGCGACGCCTACGATTTCATCGCCATTGCAGATGGCGGCGCTCCGAAGCAAGGCTCGATGCACCTGTTCGCCGTGCAGGTCGGCCCTACGTATGGCGGCGGTTTTCGGGTGTGCCCGAACGCCGATGCAACTGACGGCAAGCTCGATTGCTGCGTGGCCAAGGCTCCGCTGAGCATGCTGAAGGCGGCGTATTTGTTCGCGCGCGCGAAAGACGGAAAGCACGTGGGGCATACCGGTTCGTTTGATTTCTTCGACGCGAAATCGCTCACGTTGGAATTCGATCGCGAGCCGCCGGCCCAGATTGATGGCGAGCCTATTCATGGCACGAAATTCGATATCGCTGTTTTGCCGGGGGCTTTGGACGTGTACTTTGCGAAGGGAGCCGCCCATTAATGAGCACCTTCACCTTCGTACTCATCCTCGGCGCCGCGGTTCTCGTCTCGAGCGCCATCAACCAGGTCGTGAGCGGCGTCGCAACCCCGCTCATCCAAATTGGCATCGGCGTGCTGCTTGCGTTTGCAGGCCTTACCACGTCGAATTTCCAAGTAGACCCTGAGCTGTTCTTGGTGCTTTTCATCGCGCCTCTGCTCTATCACGAGGCGCGCAACACCGACAAGGTGGCGTTGTGGTCGAATCGCGCGAAGGTGCTTTCGCTCGCCGTGGGCCTTGTGGTCGTTACCATTCTCTGCATCGGTTTCACGTTGCATGCCCTTGAGCCTACCATTCCGCTTGCGGCAGCTTTCGCCCTTGGCGCGGCGCTCGGACCGACCGACGCCGTGGCCGTGGCTTCGCTTTCGAAGCGCGTGAGCCTCAAGCGGCGCCAATCGATTCTGCTTTCGGGCGAATCGCTTATCAACGATGCCTCGGGCGTCGTCTCATTTCAGTTCTCCATCGCCGCGCTTACTACGGGAACCTTCTCGCTGATTTCCGCGACGGGCGCGTTTTTGGTGAGCTTCTTTGGCGGCATCGCATTCGGCCTTGTGTTCGCGGCGCTGCTCGCGTTTCTGGTGTCTCGAGTGCGCAACCTCGGGCTTGAAGACACCACGTTCCACGTGTTGCTCGAGGTGCTCACACCGTTTGCGGTGTTCCTCACGGCGGAACATGTGGGCGTCTCGGGCATTTTGGCGGTTGTCGCGGCGGGTCTTTCGTATTCGTTTTTCAATCGCGATTTGGGCCCGTCGATCGCGCGCATGAAAATCGTGTCATCGAGCGTATGGCGCGTGCTTTCGTTCGTGCTCAACGGCTTGGTATTCGTGCTTTTGGGAATTCAGCTTCCGCACGCCATGATGGGCATGTGGGAGGAAAAGGCCATAAGCAACGGCGAGCTGCTTTTCCTCGTGCTGGTGATTTCCGCCATCGTGATTGGCGTGCGCACGCTGTGGTTTGTGGGCATCAGCTATGTCGGCCGCAAGCAGGTCGCTCAAGCCGAACAAAAGAATTCCGGCGGCACACCCGAGCAGGTGCGCCGTGTGCTGCGCTCGATTCGCTTGGTCACGCCCGATTCGCTGAAAGAATCGCTCGCCCTGGCGCTTGCGGGCCCGAAGGGCGCCATCACGCTTTCCATCATGTTCACGCTGCCGTGGTCGCTCAATGCCGCGCCGGGCGTGTTCTCGCAACGCGAGTTCCTCATCTTCCTCGCATGCGGCGTGATTTTGGTGACGTTGCTGCTCGCGAACTTCGCATTGCCGGTGTTGTTGCCCGATGAGCAGGGCGAGAAGGCCTACGCCACCGATACCGATGCCTCGATCGAAGTGCTGCGCGCGACCATCGAAGAGCTTGCGGCGCGCCAAACGAGGGAAAACCGCCGTGCGACGCAAACGGTCATGGCCCAGTACAACGATCGAATCGATCGCATTAAGCAAGGCACGGGCGAGCAGGACGACGATTCGGCGTTGCGCCTTGAGGCTTTGGAGTGGGAGCAGGAATACGTGCTTTCCGCAATCGACGAGGAACGCGTGTCGCCCGTGGTGGGTTATCGTATGCTGCGCCGCATTCGACAGTCGAAAAACCTCATCCAACGCGATCGCGATGCGTTGTGGCTGTTCGGCATCATAGCCCGCCGCGCGGCCCTTCTCTCCCGTTCCATTACCCGAACGCTGCTCGACAGCAACGTGCTTTCCGACGGTTTCGAAGAGGAACGCGAGGTGCGACAGCTTCAGGCTGAATCGCTCGAGTACGTGGTGAAGAATCTGCGCGCGCGCCTCGACGACCCGAACTATCGCACCGAGCATGTGAGCTCGCTTATGGTGCAGATGCAGCGCGACTTGAGGCGCGTGAAGCGCATCGGCCGCGACATAGGCACCGTGGCGCGCGTCGAGGACAAGGCGACCGAAGTGCGCCGTGCCGGCTTCTTAATCGAGCTTGAGCACATTCAGCAGATGTACGAGTCGGGTCGCATCAACCGCCACACGGCGAAGCATATGCGCGAAAACGTGCACATGATGCAGCTCGAGCTCGAAGACAAGGTGTAGGGGAGCACGGCTCTGGCGATGTGGTTGGGCTAGTCTGCCTGTTGACGGTCGCCCTGGATTGGCGTGCCTGCCGGAGGCCCTCTGTGTTCAAACTTGTTCTTCGTCTAAGGTTGAACACGGCGAAGCGAGCGCATAGCGAAGCGCCCTAAGGCGCGAAGCGGTAGCGAGCGGTGGCCGCCGGCAGGCACGCCGAGCCGGGGCGACCGTTTGGTGTCCCCGCGTCAAGTTCGCTCGAGCGAACTAAAAAGGGCGAGTCAGCGAGCTGTGGCCGCCGGCAGGCACGCCGAGCCGGGGCGGCCTGCTCTGTTCGATTGACGAATGGAAGCTAGGCCCAAAGCCGTCTCATTCTTTCCAGAGCGTTCATCGAACGGCGGTCTTGTGTATTCGAAAGCTGACCTGCACAACCTGTGGGTTTTTTGCTATAGTGCTCTGTTGCGTGTCCATACGGGCATGCGTGCGCTTGCGAAATGCGGGCGTGGCGGAATTGGCAGACGCGCCAGATTTAGGTTCTGGTGGGCAACCCCCGTGAAGGTTCAAGTCCTTTCGCCCGCACCATAGCTCGCGCCGCCGACGTGCCCGAACGCGCGTCTCGGTCAGTCTAGTCTGGTAACACAGGCTTTGAACGAAGATCCAGATGGAGGAAAAGTTGAAAACGAACGTTGAGGTTCTCGAATCCGGCGCCACCAAACTCACGGTGACCATTGAAGCCGCCGATATCGATGCTCGCATCAAGAAGGCCTACAAAGACTTCGGCAAGAAGTACAAGTTCCCTGGTTTCCGTCCCGGCCATGTGCCTCGTCAGATCATCGACGCCAACCTGGGCAAGGAAGCCGTGCTCTCCACGGTTACCGACGAAATGCTCAACGAGTCGTTCCCCGTGGCTATCGATGAAGCCGACCTCATCCTGATTTCCGAGCCCAAGTTCTCCGAGGTCGACGGTCTCGTCGAAGAGGGCAAAGATTTCACCTTCTCCATCGAGTGCGAGGTCAAGCCCGCTCTCGAGCTCTCCGATTACTCCCCGGTTCACATCGAGGTTCCCTTCAAGACCGCCTCTGAGGCCGAAATCGACAGGGAAATCGACAACCTGGGCAACGCTTACCACGACTACAAGAACGCTCCTGCCAACACCAAGGTGAAGGCCGACTCCGTCGTCGAGCTCGACATCAAGGCCGTCGATGACAACGGCGAAGACATCGCCGCGCTGTGCAGCGAAGCTCGCCTTTACGAACTGGGCAAGGGCCTGTTCCCGGCCGCATTCGACGAGGAGCTCGTTGGCTGCAAGAAGGGCGAAGAGAAGCACTTCGAGATCGAGGTTGAGTCGAACCCCTGCATGCTCACCAGCATCCTTCAGGGCAAGACCGCCAAGGTCGTCTTCGACGTCACCGTCAATGCCGTGAAGAAGGTCGTTCTTCCTGAAATCACCGACGAGTGGGTCAAGGAAAACTTCGGCTTCGAAGATGTCGCCGCGCTGCGCAAGCTCATGGGCGAGCAGATCGAGGCTCAGAAGGGCGAGATCATTCCCCGCATTATGGAGAACAACGCTCTGTTCGAGCTGCAGAAGCGCCTCAAGGGCGACGTGCCCCAGGCTATGTGCGACGCCGCCGAGCGCGACTTGCTGCAGAGCTTCTTCGAGCAGCTCCAGCGCCAGGGCGCTACGCTCGACGCTTACCTGGCTGCCCAGCAGATCACTGCTGACCAGTTCAAGGAAGACGTCAAGGCCCAGGCTACCGACACCGTCAAGCAGAACCTGGCTCTCGACGCCTATGCTCGCCACAACAACATCGTTGTGACCGACGAGGAAGTCGTTGACGAGTTCAAGAACTCCGGCGCCAAGGATACCGACAAGCTCTATGCTGAGTGGAAGAAGCAGGGTCGCCTGTCCTTCGTCCGCGAGGGCATTCTGCGCGGCAAGGCTCTCGAGGCCCTGCTGAAGGAAGCCGAGATCGAAGAGGTCGAGCTTCCCACGGCTGACGAGGAAGAGAAGAAGCCTGCCAAGAAGGCTGCCGCCAAGAAAACCACCAAGAAGGCCGCTAAGAAGGCTGACGAGGCTGAGGCCGAGAACACCGAGGCCGCTGCCGAATAGCTTTTATCTCGCGCGTTTTCTCGAACAAACCGTGGAGTGCGCGTGACGGCTTGGCTGCAAGGGCGGCGATATCGCTCGTCCGCTCAATAAACGTGGTACAGTCCTTAAGGCTCGCTTCCTGTTTTCGGAAGCGAGCCTTGGTTGTATTATTGCTTCGACTTCGATACAGAATAAAGGGGCAGCATTTATGCAAAACGGATATACGATTCCTTACGTCATCGAGCAGTCGCCGCGCGGCGAGCGCTCGTATGACATTTATTCTCGACTGCTCAACGACCGCATCGTGTTCTTGGGCAGCGCTATCGACGACGACGTCGCGAACGTCGTTATCGCGCAGCTCCTGCACCTCGAGAGCGCCGATCCCGAGAAAGACATTTCGCTCTACATCAACTCCCCGGGAGGCAGCGTGAGCGCGGGTCTGGCCATCTACGATGCCATGCAGTTCATTCGCTGCGATGTGTCCACCGTTTGCATGGGCATGGCCGCTTCCATGGCCTCCGTGCTCACCGCTGCGGGTACCCCGGGCAAGCGTTTCATCACGCCGAATTCGCAAATCATGATCCATCAGCCCATGGGCGGCGCCGAAAGCCGCACGCAGCAGACCGATTTCGAAATCGCTGCGAAAGAAATGCGCAAGTGCCGCGAGCGCCTCGAAGGCATTCTCGCCAAGCACACCGGCCAATCCATCGAGACCATCCATGCCGATTCCGAGCGTGACCACTGGCTCACCGCTGAGGAATCGAAGGCATATGGCCTCGTCGACGATATCATCACGTCTCGCGCTATGCCGAAGAAGGAAGCATAAGGCCTTATGCAGACCAAGAATCCCGATTCTCAAACCATGGACCCGAAAAAGGCGCGCTGCGTCTTCTGCGGCAAAACGGCCGATGAAGTTGCTGGCATGATTCAAAGTCCCGATGGCACGTGCATTTGCGACGAGTGCATTCTGTATTGCACCGACGTGCTTGCCCGTGGCGGCTACCTCAATGGCCGCCATCCCGGCCAGGGCGATATGCCTGATTCGTTCGACGGCGACTTCGACGGCTACGAAGGCCACATTGCGCAGGGCGCTCCTTCTGCGGCCGAGATTCTCGCCGCGCTGCCCACGCCGCATGAGCTTTTCGATCGCCTGAGCCAGCATGTCGTTGGCCAGGAGGCCGCCAAGCGCGCGCTTTCGGTTGCCGTATACAACCACTACAAGCGCATCAGCCTCGGCGCCGAGTCGAATGACGACGACGTCGAGCTTGCTAAGAGCAACATCATGCTTTTGGGCCCCACGGGTTCGGGCAAAACGCTGCTCGCGCAAACGCTCGCTCGCACGCTGCAGGTTCCGTTCGCCATCGCCGACGCCACCACACTTACCGAAGCGGGCTACGTGGGCGAAGACGTCGAGAATATTTTGCTGAAGCTCATTACCGCAGCCGATTTCGACATCGAGCGCGCTCAAATCGGCATCATCTATATCGACGAGATTGACAAAATCGCCCGTAAGGCTGAAAACCTCTCCATCACGCGCGACGTGTCGGGCGAGGGCGTTCAGCAGGCGTTGCTCAAGATCGTCGAGGGTACCGAGGCGAGCGTGCCTCCGCAGGGCGGCCGCAAGCACCCGCAGCAGGAGCTCATTCACATCGATACCACGAACATCCTGTTCATTTTGGGCGGCGCGTTCGTGGGGCTGGCCGACATCATTGGCCAGCGCGTGGGCAAGAAGGGCATCGGCTTCACGAGCGATGTGCCGCAGTCGAAAAAGCACGCCGAAGCAGAGCTTCTCGAAAAGGTGCTGCCCGAAGACTTGAACAAGTTCGGCATGATTCCCGAATTCGTGGGCCGCATTCCGGTGATTTGCTCGCTCGACGAGCTTACCGAAGACGACCTGGTGCATATTCTCACCGACCCGAAGAACGCGTTGGTGAAGCAGTATGTGCGCATGTTCGAGTTCGAGAACTCCGAACTCGTGTTCACGCCCGAAGCCCTGCGCGCCATCGCGCACGAGGCGGTCGAGCATGGCACGGGCGCGCGTGGCCTTCGCGCCATTTGCGAGCGCGTGCTGCAAGACGTGATGTTCGATTTGCCTGAGCACGCTGGACCCACGAGGGTCGTTATTCGCCCGAGCGATATCGAGGGCGAAACGAAACCCGAAATCGAGCAGACGGCCGGCGCGGCTGTCGTCTCTGAATAAATGCCACGGCCTGGCCGCACGCGCGGCCGGGCTGTTTCAGTATTCCGCCTTACAAGCAAACAAGTTGGGAGCAGAGAGTGGAAGAGCTTTCCAAGAACTATGACTCCGAGGCGCTCGAGCCTCGCATTCTCGATAAATGGCTCACCGGCGGCTACTATGCCCGCCGCCCGGGCGTGGGTGACTGCACGGTCACCATTCCGCCGCCGAATGTCACCGGCGTGCTGCACATGGGCCACGCCATGGACGACACTATCCAAGACACCATCATTCGCTTCAACCGCATGCGCGGCGTATCGACCCGCTGGATTCTCGGTACCGACCATGCGGGCATCGCAACGCAAACGAAGGTCGACAAAAAACTCGCCGCACAGGGCATTTCCCGCCGCGAGCTCGGCCGCGAGAAGTTCATCGACGCCTGCTGGGATTGGACGCACGAATACGGCGGCCACATCATTGAGCAGATCAAGCGCATGGGCTGCTCGGTCGATTTCGACGACCCGCACTTCACCATGGATCCCGAATATGCCACCGCAGTGCGCAAGGTGTTCTGCGATTGGTACCATGACGGCCTTATCTACCGCGGCAAGCGCATCGTGAACTGGTGCCCCACCTGCGGTACCGCCATTTCCGACGACGAAGCGGAATACCAGGAAGAAGATGGCCACTTGTGGCATCTTCGCTACCCGCTCGTCGAGCCTATCGACGGCGTGGAATACATCGTGGTCGCTACCACGCGCCCCGAGACCATGCTCGGCGATACGGGCGTTGCGGTGTCCCCGAAAGACCACGACAAAGATAAGTTCGTGGGCGCGAAGGTCAAGCTGCCTATCGTCGACCGCGAGATTCCCATTTTCAGCGACTTCTATGTCGATGCCGATTTCGGCTCGGGCTTCGTGAAGGTCACCCCGGCTCACGACCCGAACGACTTCGCGATGGGCGAGCGCCACGACCTCGAAAAAATCAATATCTTCGACGAAACCGCCCACGTGGTTGAAGGCTACGGCGAATTCACCGGCATGAGCCGCGAGGAATGCCGCGAAGCCGTTGTCGCATGGTTCGAGGAGCATGGCCTGCTCGATCATGTGGAAGACCATCATCACTCCGTGATGCATTGCTACCGTTGCCCGAGCGCTCTTGAGCCGTGGCTTTCCGAGCAGTGGTTCGTCGCCGTCGATAAGCTGAAGGGCCCCGCGACCGAGGCCGTCACGAGCGGCGAAGTCACGTTCCATCCGGCTCGTTGGACGCAGACCTATCTCACCTGGATGGAAAATCTGAAAGACTGGTGCATTTCCCGCCAGCTGTGGTGGGGTCATCGCATCCCGGTGTTCTACTGCGCCGATTGCGGTTGGGAAGACGCGTGCATGGAAGACGTGGACGTGTGCCCGAAATGCGGCGGCCATCATGTGCATCAGGACGAAGACGTGCTCGACACGTGGTTCTCGAGCCAGCTGTGGACTTTCGCCACGCAGGGTTGGCCGAACCACCCCGAGCAGCTCGAAGGCCATCATCCCACGGCGGCGCTCGTTACCGCGCGTGACATCATCGCTCTGTGGGTTGCCCGCATGATCATGTCCTCAACGTACTTCTTGGGCGAGATTCCGTTCCATGATGTCGTGATTTACGCCACCATTTTGGCGAAAGACGGCAGCCGCATGTCCAAATCGAAGGGCAACGGCGTCGATCCTATGGACCTCATCGCGAAATACGGCGCCGATGCCATGCGCTTCAACCTGCTCACGCTGGTTACGAACAACCAGGACGTGCGCTTCGATGCCGACATCGACCCCGAAACCCACGAGCTCATTTCTTCGCCGCGCACCGAGCAGGCGCGCGCTTTCGTCACGAAGATCTGGAACGCGAGCCGCTTCGTGCTCGGCAACCTCGAGGGCTTCACGCCGGGCGAGCCCGTTGCCGCGACGCCCGCCGATGCGTGGATCCTGTCGCGTTTGGCCGGCCTTTCCGAGCGCGTGACCCAGGGCATTTCCGAATACAAGTTCGGCGAAGTCGCCAGTGACCTGCACGCGTTCTTCTGGAACGAGTTCTGCGACTGGTACATCGAGTTCTCGAAGGCGAGCCTGCGCGAAGGCGCCGATCCGGCTGCTCGCCTGCAGACGCAGCGCAACCTTGTGTTCGTGCTCGATTCCGCCCTGCGCCTTCTGCACCCGGCCATGCCGTTTGTGACCGAGGCTCTGTGGGAGCAGCTGCCTCACGCGGAAGGCGAAGACGCCGAAGCGCTTATGGTCGCCACTTGGCCTGAGCCCGAAACGCTAGCGCGCTTCAAGAATGCCGAAGCCGAACGCGCGATTGAGCTGGTATGCGGCGTCGTTTCCGCCGTGCGCTCCACTCGCGCGCGCTATGGCATCTCGCCGAAGCAGGAGCTCGCCATTACGGTGAAGGCGCCCGCCGAGGTGGTTTCCGCCATCAACGAGCAGCAGGAGCTTATCGTGTCGCTCGCACGCGTGAACGTGGCCGAGGTTTCCGCCGAAGCCGAAAAGCCCGCGGCGTCCAACGCCACGCTCGTCTCTGGCTGCGAGGTTTACTGCCACCTCGAGGGCCTCGTCGATTTCGAGGCTGAGCGCGCTCGCCTTTCCAAGGAACGCGAGAAGCTCGAGAAAGACGTCGCCAAGCTTGACAAGAAGCTCTCCAACCCGGGCTATCTTGCCAAGGCGAAGCCCGAAATCGTCGAGAAGGACAAGGCGAAGCGCGCCGAGTTCGCCGCGAAGCTCGAACTGGTTGCCCAGCAGATCGCCGAGCTGTAGGCGTGGGCCTTTCCGCCGAATTTCGAGCCTGCGTGCCGCCGAATTTCAAAATTGCATAGAGAAGCGCCTCGCGGTATGCGGGGCGCTTCTTTCTTTGCTACAATGCATGGCTAGTGTATTGATGTACGAAAAGGATTTCTCAATGAGCGACATTCTCTCGCAGCTTTGGACTCCTGAGCTGCAAATGGCTGTCACGGTATGCATCGTCATGCTCGTGGCCGTTTACGTGCTCTCTATTATTTGGGTTGTTCGCGATGCTTACCAGCGCGGCACGGTGTGGTACATCTGGGCCATCGTCGCGCTTATTCCCATTCTGGGCGTCATTGCGTATTGCCTGCTTCGTCCGCCGCTGCTGCAAATCGACCGCGACGAGCAAGAGCTCGAGGTCGCGCTGAAGCAGCGCCAGCTCATGCAGTATGGCGAATGCGCCAACTGCGGTTACCCGGTCGAGGCCGACTACGTGCTGTGCCCGAACTGCCACCAGCGTTTGAAGAACCAGTGCCAGAAGTGCGGTCATGCGCTCGATCCGTCGTGGACCGTTTGCCCGTACTGCGCAACGCCGCTTCCCGGCGTCGGCGCTCGTCGCAGCGGTCGAACTACCGGCGCGCCGAGGCAGGCTGTGCCCCAGGCGAATGTCGGGGCCCATGGCCAGGCACCGCGCCATTAAGCGCCGATCTGGTTTGCAATCCTGCCTTAAGAAAAGCCGCCTGCGCGCGGCTTTTCTTGTTGTCGCGACCTTAATCGCGCAGGTGGGCGAGGCGGTTATCATGCCGTCATGTCGCCATTCTGTATGCTGAGCGGCGCAGCTTGTTCCTGTGCGCCGCGTGCCTATAATTGGAATTCGATTTCAGTAACGTATGCGTATTCGCATTCGAGAGGAGATAGCCCTATGAAGGCCCTTTACAACGACGGTACCGTCGCCGAGCTGCCCGAGGAAGAAGTCACGCACGTCGTGCGCCATTCCGCGGCGCACATTATGGCGCAGGCCATCAAACGCCTCTATCCCGAGGCCGACTTCGCCTATGGCCCCGCGACCGACAACGGCTTCTACTACGATGTCGATCTGGGCGACAAGAAAATCAGCGAGGAAGACCTTCCCGCGATTGAAGCCGAAATGAAGAAGATCGTGAAAGAGAACCTGAAGTTCACGACGTTCGAGCTTCCGCGCGAAGAGGCTATCAAGCTCATGGAAGAGCGCAACGAGAAGTACAAGGTCGAGCACATCGGCGACTTGGCCGACGACGCTCGCATTACCTTCTACCAGCAGGGCGACTACATCGACATGTGCGTCGGTCCCCATATTTGCTACACGAAGGCCCTGAAGGCCTTCACGCTTACGGCCGTTTCGGGCGCCTATTGGAAGGGCGACAAGAACAACAAGATGCTCACCCGCATCAACGGCACCGCCTTCGCCACCAAAGAAGAGCTCGACGAGCATCTGCGCGTGCTCGAAGAGGCCAAGAAGCGCGACCACCGCAAGATCGGCCGCGAAATGGACCTCTTCATGATGCGCGACGAGGCCCCTGGCTTCCCGTTCTTCCTTCCCAACGGCATGATTCTGAAGAACACGCTTATCGACTACTGGCGCGAGATCCATCGCGAGGCCGGCTATGTCGAGATTTCCACGCCTCTCATCATGAACAAGCAGCTGTGGAAGACCTCGGGCCATTGGGACCACTACAAAGACAACATGTACTCCACCATCATCGATGAAGAAGAGTACTGCGTGAAGCCCATGAACTGCCCGGGCGGCGTGCTCGTGTACGCATCGAAGCCGCACAGCTATCGAGACCTGCCCATTCGCGCAGGCGAGCTGGGCATTGTGCACCGCCACGAAATGCGTGGCGCGCTGCATGGCCTGTTCCGTGTTCGTTGCTTCACCCAAGACGACGCGCACCTGTTCGTGCGCCCCGACCAGCTCACCGATGAAATCATCGGCGTCGTGAACCTCATCGACTCGGTGTACCAGAAGTTCGGCTTCAAATACCATGTGGAACTTTCCACCCGTCCTGACGACTCCATGGGCTCCGACGAAGATTGGGCAGCAGCAGAAGGCGGCTTGAAGGCCGCCCTCGAGAGGCTCAACATGCCTTACGAGGTCAACGAAGGCGACGGTGCCTTCTATGGCCCGAAGATCGACTTCCATCTGGAAGATTCGCTCGGTCGTACCTGGCAGTGCGGCACCGTGCAGCTCGACTTCCAGATGCCGCTCAACTTCGATCTTGAGTACACCGACCACGACGGCTCGAAGAAGCGCCCCATCATGCTGCATCGCGTGTGCTACGGCTCCATCGAGCGCTTCATCGGTATTCTCATCGAGCACTTCGCGGGCAAATTCCCCACGTGGCTCTCGCCCGTGCAGGTGAAGGTGCTGCCCGTGTCCGAGAAGTCGCGCGACTACGCTCATCAGGTTGCTTCCAGGCTTGAAGAGGCCGGCGTGCGCGTGGTTGTCGACGATCGTGACGAGAAGATCGGCTACAAGATCCGCGAGGCCCGCGGCGTCGATCGCGTTCCTTACATGCTCATTTTGGGCGAGAAGGAAGCCGAAGAGGGCAACATTTCCGTACGCGACCGCTCGAACGAGACCGTGCAGAAGTCCATCGAGGAATTCGTCGCCGAGATTTCGAAGGAAATCGCCGATCGCGCGTAGGTTCGCGTTCTGCGATATTTTCGCGCCGCGGCGCCCGGAATGTGGGGCGGCCGTTCGCGTGAAGCTGCGCTGATATACAATGAAAGCCGTCTTTTGAAGGCGGCTTTTTTGTTTGGAAGGGGAGTGGGCCATGGCGGCAGATACGTATTCGCTTCAGGCGTTGGTGCTGCGCAAAACGAAACTCGGTGAAACCGATTTAATCGTCACCCTTCTGGCTCAAGATGGCCGTCAGGTTCGCGCGGTCGCGAAAGGCGCGCGCAAGCCGAACTCATCGTTTGCCTCGCGTCTCGAGATTTTTTCGGAAGTCGACTTGCTGCTCGTATGCGGCAAAAGCCTCGATATCGTGAAAGAGGCCAAGCTGCTCAACGCTCATATTGGCGTGCGGGAAGACATGGAGCATGCGGCCGCCGCGGCTCCTATCGTCGATTTGCTCACGCGGCTGACGCAGCCCGAATTGGAATCGCCCCGCCTGTATGACCTCAGCACGTCTGCGCTCGAGCATGCGGAATCGACCGATGCGACAGGCGCGCTCGCGGTGTGCGCGGCATTCATGCTGAAGGCGTTTGCATTTTCGGGCTTTCGTCCGAGCTTGAATCGGTGCGTGATGTGCGGACGTCCGCTCGCGAGCGACGATTCTCGCGTGCAGGTTGCATTTTCGCCTGCGGAAGGCGGCGCCGTGTGCCGTGATTGCCTCATGTTTTCCGACACCGTGCAAGTGGGGAGCGACGTGCTTTCGTGGGCCCACTGGCTCATGATGTCGACGTTTGACGATATTGCCCAACGTGAGGTGCCGCGCCATATTTCCTTCGAGATTCTGCATTTGTGCCAGGCGTGGGTGCGCGAGCATGTCGGCAGCAAGCTGAAGAGCTTGGAATTCCTTTTCACCTGCGGTTTGTTTTAAGAGGCGCTTCCCATGTGCGTCCCCGAATCCCGTTGAAACCTGTTAAACGCTACGAGCATTTAACAGGTTCCTGGCAGCACGTTTCCAGCAAAAAAGCCGACCCAAGATGGGTCGGCTTTTTGGGTTTGGGAAGCAATCGAGGGGCTCCCCAAGGAATGGAGGGGCTGAAAGAGAGTTAGGCGATTTCCGAAGCCACGGTCTCGGCCATGATGTAGCCATAGTTCATGGCCGCATCGAAGCCCATGCCGTACTGCTTGCCGTCCTTCTCCTCGACGGAGCCGCACACGTCGCCCGCGGCATAGAGGCCCGCGATGGTGCTGCCGTCGTCGGTAAGGACATGCGCGGAGGTGTCGATGGCCAAACCGCCCGTGGTGAGGTAGAACGTAGGCTCAATTCCGCAGACCCACACGCCGTCATGCGTGTCGATGTAGGGGAGCTTCTTGCGCCTGAACTCGTCTTCCTCGCCTGCGAGAGCATGGGCGTTATGGGTGTCGAGGGTCTGCTGCAGGTTGGACAGGCCCAAAGCCTCGGCGGCTTCCTCGACAGACGCATAGTGAACCATGTCGCCGCGCTCGAAGACAGCCTTGTAGGTGTCGAACGCATAGGTGAGGTTGTTCATGGTAGTGACGGCGCCCGATTCGTCGGTGATCCAGAAGAACTTGCCGCCGTTGGCGTCGTCGCACAGGGCGCGGCCAATGACGTAGTGGTTCGCGCTCATCACGTTGCCGAACTGGTCGCCCGACGCGTTCACCATGATGCCCGGCGTGGTCTGATACATGAAGGCGATCTCCATGCGGCTGCCGGCTTGCGCAGTCGTAGACATGTAAGCGCCAAGCTCGCGGCCCATGCACTCGATGCCTGCGCCGACCTTCTGGCCGAGCACAATGCCGTCGCCCGTGGAAGCGGGGCAGCAGTTGAACGAACGACCCTTGTACTGCGGGTAGTATTCGTCGACCATTTCCTGGTTGGCGCCGAAGCCGCCCGATGCCAGAAGCACGGCCTTGGCGGTGGCGGTGTAGATTTTGCCACCCTTGCCCTCGGCGACGAGGCCCGTAGCGCGGCCGTCGGTCATGGTGATGTCGGTCACCTTCGCGCCATAGATAATGGTTCCGCCCAAGGCCCCAATGCGGTCGACGAGGTACTGCATCGCGTAGCCGCAGCCGCCCTCATAGCAACCGGGAGCCAGGTACGGGGTCACGCCATAGGCCTTGTTCACGCCCATGCTGTAGAAGCCGACGCCAATTTCGTGCAGCCAGTCGACCAAGGCGGGCGAGGTGGTGTACAGAGCGTCGTCATAAGGCATGGCGCCGTCGAAGCGGTCGTTTTCGGGAATAACGAGGCCCTTGAGCACGCCGAGCATGGCGTCCTTGTCGAAGAACGGGCTGGAGTCGAAGCGGCCGAGCGAGTAGTTCTTCTGCAGCTGGCTGCCGGCGCAGGCGAGGCCGGAATATGTCATGGACATAGAGCCGCCGGGGATGTCCTGCTTCTCGAAAAGGGTGACTTTGAAGCCTTTCTCGAGCAAGCGGGTCGCGGCGGTGAGACCTGCGGTGCCTGCGCCCATGATCACGACGTCGGTGTCGATGGTCTGGTCTTCGCCCTTTTCGGGAGCCTGAACGCCCTTCTGGAACTGCGAGACATCGGCGCCGGAATTGGAGATGGCCTCGATGGCGGCGTTCTTGATAGCGGTGCACGTCGTGGTTGCGCCAGAAATGGCATCAACGTCGAGGTTCTGGGTCTCGACGACCTTGGCAGGCCACATCTCGGTCGCAAGGCTGCCAACGCCAACGGTCTCGTCGTGGGTAAGCACGCGCAGGTTCGCGATGGCGCCACCCGCCATGGTGGCTTCGACGTAGATGTAGTTCTCGTGGCCCATGGCCTTGGCGGTGAACTTGCCGTCGGTCGCTTCTTTCAGCGCGGTGGGCGTGGTTTCTGCCGGCGTCTTCGGCGCTTCGGCCTTGCCGCCCTTCGCCTCGGTGCCCTCGTTTGCCGCGGGCGAGCAGCCCAGTCCAATTGCGCCCATCGCGGAAATGCCCGCAAGAGCGCCGGTGCCCTTCAAGAAATTACGGCGTGAAAGTTCCATTATGAAACCCCCTCCTTGTTGTTGACGGCCAATGCATGCCGTTGCCGCGTTTTGGCGTTTTCGGCATTCGCATTGTGCAAAGCCTCCCATGCTTTGCCTGCCTCGTATGGGTCCAAACCTACTCTCGCTGCCTGGCGAAGTCCTCACCGACTATCGGTGATATTTACAAAAAGCCTGATAAATAGGTCATTGAAAAAACAATGTTCGTAACGATGTTCGGAAGACCCCTGTGAGAGACGCTACAATAGGCATGTTCCATATGGGGAGGGATTATGGAAGAGCAACGAAAAAAGGAAGCGGCTGCGACCATTGTGGGCTTCGGCTTGGCAAAGGCGGCCACTTCGTTGGGATACTTGTCGGCCATGGGGTCGGTGGGGCAGAGCGTGGGCTTTGTCACCGAGCTCTGGTTCATGTTCGCGAGCGAGGCGGCTTCGATCATCGTCGCTTCGGTCGTCATTGCGCTTGCGTGTCGCGGCGCGGTGAAGCCGGGTTCGTTTGCGATGTGGCCGGGCGTTGCCGCGCTTGTGGTGGGCTTCGCCGCTTCGGCGGTTTTCGCGCAAGCCGGCGTTGCGCTTGAGATGGCGCCGCTTCTGGGCGTTCTTTACGGCGTTGGGCAAACCGTGGTTTCGATTGCCTGGCTTGATATTTTTTCCATGCAAGAGAGCGAACGTTCTCATATATGCATGGTGTGCGGCTTGGTTCTGCAAGCTTTTATTGTCGCTGGTTCTTTCTGCTTCGGATACGGCCTCGCGTTCGATTTGGTCGTGTGCGCCATGGCGGCGTGCTCGCTTGCGTGCTATCGCGTGTCGGTCGCATTGGCGCACAGGCCCGCTCCCGCGTCAGCATTAAAGGGCCGCGACGCGGGAAATGCTGCGCGATCTTTTGGGGAAGGTGTCGGCGGCACGTGTGCGGTTGCGCGACACGCGAGCAAGACGATGCCCGTCCGACGCATTCTGCTCACATTCGGTCCTGATTATTGGTGCCTCTTCGCGCTCGTTGGCGTGGTCGGCATTTTGCATACGTCGGTTTTGGGGTCGTCTTCCGAGCATATTGTCGGCGACGTTTCCATGGCGGCTCCCCTGTTCGCATCGACCGCGGTAGCTTCTGCCATTGCGCTTGTCGCATCGCGACGCGGCAATCCCACAGCGGCATACAAGGCATGCTTGCCGGTAATGCTCGTGGTGCTCTCGCTCATGCCTTTTATCGGTGATGCCCTAGGTCCTCTTTCGGGTACCATCATGATCATGTGCTACGACGTGTGCGGCATGCTGTTCCTGTTCTATATCGCGAACGCCTCACGTGAAACGGGCGTGAGCAGCTTCGTGCTTTCGGGCATTTACCTTATAGGGTCGAATGCGTTTCTCGCGCTCGGGTTGGTGGCCGGCTTGGTTGTGGGAGCGTTTTCCGCAAGCAGGGGCGTTTCGCTGCTGACACTGCTCGCGTTCGTCGCCCTGTATCCGCTCGGCATCGCGTTCGTGTTCGCCATGCGCCATTCGGAGCGTGAAATCGACGGCAGGGGAGCGGCGGTGGCTA
>CAKUEV010000010.1 GCA_934646845.1 uncultured Slackia sp. | reverse complement strand
ACGCAGCAGCGGCACCACGATTTACGCCGCTGCTGCACCACGATTTACGTCGTGCGTGCACATCGGTGTTGAACGTAATGGGAATGCAGCGTAAATCGAGCTCCCCCATTCCGCATGCGCGAGGTCTCGTATTTCACTTCCCCAAAAATACGTCATTCGACGATCGCATTCTTCGGATTCTTTTGTTAGCATTGGTTAAGTTTGTTTCCGATAGCAAACTTAACCGTTATGAAAGGGCCGCAACGAGCGCCCCTGCAACCGACCGAAAGGCCAGCTGTGAAAAGAATCTTCTTCCTCGTTATCGCCTGGATAAGCCTCGCCCTTGGGTGTATCGGCGTATTCGTTCCCCTGCTGCCCACAACGCCCCTTGTGCTTTTGGCGACGTTCCTGTTCGCGAAAAGCTCGCCGCACCTGCATGCCTGGATTTGCAAAACCCGCGTATACGGCGCGTACGTCAAACCGTTCAAGGAGCGCGGAGGCATCACGCTTGCGCGCAAACTTCAGATGCTCGGCCTTTCGTATGCCGTCATGGGCGCGAGCGCGTTCTTCATGCGCAACATCATTGCGTGGGCAGTCCTGGGCGTGATGGCCCTGTTCCTTGCGTGGCTTTTGGCCGTTCGCATTCCTACGATTTCTAACGAGGAAGAAGCGGCTGCCAACTACTCCACCGCGACGATGCGTCCGTCGGACGAGATTACGTCAATCTGAACAGGAATGCCCGCAGCGCCAGCAACGCCGCTCACGACGCCACCAGAACCAACAGCGCCGCCATTGCCAGAGCCGCTCTGAGAGCCTGCGATTGCCACCGCGCGGCGCACGGCCTGCTCAAGGCCGCCGCAACACGGCACCTGCATGCGTGCGACGCGAACGCTTCGCACGTTGTTCGCGGCGATAATCTGCGCAAGCTTCTCGGTATAGTCAACGCCATCGAGCTTCGGGCAGCCAATAAGGCACACGCGGCCCTTCAAGAAGTCTTCGTGGAAGGCGCCATAGGCGAACGCCGTGCAATCGGCGGCCACGAGCAAATCGCAACCTTGGAAATACGGGGCATTCACAGGCGCGAGCTTTATCTGAATAGGCCAATTCGACAGGCGCGCAGGCACGTTCACCACCGTGGAAACGCCACCCACAGGCGCCGGAAACGGACCTTCGGCCGAAGACGCATTCGAAGCGCTGTTCTCGCCATGGGCAGGAACAGCTTGGCTGCTTCCCAGCGCCACGCTCGGCTCGGCTTCGCGCACAATCGCTTTCGCCATGGAGCCAGGACAGCCGCCCGCGGGCATGTTTGCGTGAATCTCGGCCTGTGCGCGGCGCATTTTTTCAGCAATCACCGCCGCTTCATCGTAGGCCGCCGCCTCGCGTTCGATGAATTCGATGGCATCTTCGGGGCACGCAGGCAAGCAGTCGCCCAGCCCGTCACAATAATCGTCGCGCAGAAGGCGCGCCTTGCCGCCCACCAGGCCAATCGCACCCTCGTGACACGCATGCACGCACAAGCCGCAACCTGTGCACTTCTCTTCATCAATATGGATCACGCGTCGCTTCATACGACCCCCTTCGTTATTTTTTGCGAGCGCATACTAGCACCGCGCACGACCGGTGGCAAGAATATGTTACCTATGTGATATCAATTTAACGAAAAAATACGCTTACGACATAGGCGGTGACGGCCCTTTGTCGATTCAACCCGCGCATGTCCAAGCAACGCTTCGAGACGTATGATATCGACGAACGAAATTACCCGCGCGAAGGGGCCGCAATGGACGCAACAACCGTCACCCATGAAATCCAACCCGTGTTCGATAGCCGCAGCCGTGTGCTGCTGCTGGGCACTATGCCCTCGCCCGCATCGCGCGAACAGGGCTTTTACTACGGGCATCCCCAGAACCGCTTCTGGCGTGTGCTCGCCGCGATTTTCAACGAGCCGGCGCCTCGAACCACCGACGAAAAACGCGACATGCTGCTGCGCCACCACGTTGCACTTTGGGACGTGCTCGCATCATGCGAAATCGAGGGCGCGAGCGATGCGAGCATTCGCGACGCGCAGCCGAACGATCTTGCGCGCATTTCTGACGTGGCCGATATTCGCGCCGTTTTCGCCACGGGAACGAAAGCCGGCGAGCTCTATCACAAGCTCGTTGAACCCACATTGGGCGTACCGTGCACCACGCTGCCCTCAACGAGCCCCGCAAACGCGAAAATGAAGCTCGACGACTTGACCGAAGCCTACAGCAAAGCGCTGCTGCCGCTTCTTGGCGAAACCGAGAAACACGTGCTGCCCGTAGCCGATGTCGTGAAGCTCGAGCAAGCCATCGCCAAAAACGGAACCTCGCTTTCAGCGCTCATGGAACGCGCCGGACGCGCACTGGCCATGGTGGCGTTCGATGAAGCTCAAGCGACGGCCCGACAGGGCGACGCGAGCAATGCGGCACAGCGCCAAGCCGGCGTAATCAGCCATGCTCCCCGCGACAACCAAAACGACAGCGCGTGCCGTACTTCCAGCAACGGCCAGGTCGCCGAAGCGAACAACGCCTCTGACGAAAACCAAGCAGCGCCCCGCATCGCGATTCTGTGCGGCTCGGGCAACAACGGCGGAGACGGATGGGTTGCCGCACGCGAGCTTGCGCGCGCGGGCTGCGCGGTCGACCTTGTAACGAAACGCCCGGCAGGCGATATTTCGACCGAACCCGCCCACGAGCAGGCGCTCATAACGAAGGGGGTTGCATCTAAAACGGCCGATGCGGCGCACGCAAGCTCACTCCAAACCGCAACCGCGCATCATGCCAGCACCGGCTCAATCGCGATTCACGTATCGCCGAGCGACAACGAACTCGCCAGCTTGCTTGCCGCAGCCGATGTGATTGTCGATGCCATTTTGGGCACCGGCTTTTCGGGCGACACCGTGCTCGCGCCCTATGACGCATGGATTCGCCTCGCAAACAAGCAGCGCTCACGCGGCGCACGCATCGTTGCGGCCGACGTGCCAAGCGGCCTTTCAGCGCAAACCGGCAAAGCAGCCGAGCCCTGCCTGAAGGCCCACGAAACCGTGACCATGATCGCTTCCAAGCCCGGCCTCGAAACGCCGTATGCTTTTGCCTTCTGCGGCACGGTGCGCGTGGCGCCGCTCGCCTATATCGAGCCCATTCTCGAAGGCTGGAAGCAGCAAGAAACCGAAAACGACGCTTCGACCGGAAACGACGGCTCAGCCGACAGCAGCGCCGCAACAGGCGCGAACGCCGCGCTCGACGCCTCAGCCATCAGCAAACAGCCCTCGCCCATGCACGACGCCTTCCGCCGTGCCGAAACCGAAGACGACGACGGTTACGACCCCTATTCCGACCGTCCGCCAACACCCGAACCGCTCTTCCAGGCCGACCCCTGGAATTAGAGAGAAGCGCGGGGCGCACAAGTACCCAGTGAAAGGGCAAGCGCCAGCAACGCATGGAAAGCGAATGCTGCCAGGTGCTCGCCCCGCTTTCCAGGTGCCCCGACGCAACCACTCGTCGCTCTGTCTCTTCTTCGGCTCCACGACTCAACCCTGATCACATTCCGCATCACGCAAAAAAGAAAGCTCCCGTATGGGAGCTTTCTTCATGAATGCGTCAATTGAAGCGCACCGTGCCTGACGATAGGCCTATTCGGCGTCGTACATGGCCTTCAGCTTCAGCAGGTGCTGGTAGCGATCCATTGCGGCCTGCTCGTTGCGCTCGAACAGCTCGCCCGCGCGCTCGGGGAACTCGCGCGTGAGTCGGCTGTAGCGGGCCTCGTTCATCAGGAACTCGCGATAGCCGCCCGCGGGCTCCTTGCAGTCGAGCACGAACTTCTTGCCCGGCGCGCCCTCGGGGTTGAAGCGGAACAGGTTCCAGTAACCGCAGTCGACGGCCTTCTTCATCTCGGACTGGCAGTTCACCATGCCGCCCTTGATGGAGTGCATCTCGCAGGGCGAATAAGCGATGATCAGCGACGGGCCGTGGTATGCCTCGGCCTCGGTGATAGCCTTGATGGTCTGGGCCGGCTTGGCGCCCATGGCGATTTGCGCCACGTACACATAGCCGTATGCCATCGCGATTTCGGCGAGCGACTTCTTCTTGACTTCCTTGCCGGCGGCAGCGAACTGCGCAACTTGGCCGATGTTGGAAGCCTTGGAAGCCTGGCCGCCGGTGTTGGAGTACACCTCAGTGTCGAACACGAAGATGTTCACATCTTCACCCGACGCGAGCACGTGGTCCAAACCGCCGTAACCGATGTCGTACGCCCAACCGTCGCCGCCGAAGATCCAGATAGACTTCTTCGACAGGTAAGCCTTGTTCTCGAGGATTTCCTTGGCGAGCTTGGCCGCTTCGCCCTCGCCGGCAGCGATGGCGGAAAGCTTCTCGACGAGCACATCGGCGGTTTCGCGAGCGGCATGCTTGTCGCTGCGAGCCTCGAGCCATGCCTGGGCGGCGTCGGCAACGTCGGTCTCAACGCCAGCCGCGATGAGCTTCTCGGCGTCGGCTGCGAGCATGTTGTTCACAGCCTCGTAGCCAAGCAGCATACCCATGCCGTGCTCGGCGTTGTCCTCGAACAGCGAGTTCGACCACGCCGGGCCATGGCCCTGCTTGTTCACCGTGTAAGGCGACGTTCCCGCAGGTCCGCCCCAAATCGAAGAGCAACCCGTGGCGTTGGAGATGTACATATGGTCGCCGTAGAGCTGCGTGATAAGACGCGCGTACGACGTTTGCGCGCAACCGGCGCAGGCGCCCGAGAACTCAAGCAGCGGCTGCTTGAACTGGCTGCCGCGCAGGGTCTGGTCCTCGATCTGCGGCTTGTCGGCAACCTTGGACACGCAGTAGTCGAAAATGCTCTGCTGAGCCATTTCGCCTTCGGCGCCCACCATAGAAAGCGCGTCGGAGGGGCAAGCGCCCACGCACACGCCGCAACCCATGCAGTCGAGCGGGGAAATCGCGAGCGTGTACTTCAGGTCTTTCGCCTTGCCCTTCATAGGCAGCACTTCCAGGCCAGCAGGCGCAGCGGCGACTTCTTCGTCGGTCAGGCCGTACGGGCGAATGGTAGCATGCGGGCACACGAACGAGCAGCTGTTGCACTGGGTGCATTTCTCGGCATCCCACTTGGCAACGGTGACGGAAACGCCGCGCTTCTCATAGGCGGAAGCGCCCTGCTCGAACTGGCCATCGGCGTGATCGGCGAACACCGAAACGGGCAGCGAGTCACCAACCATGCGGCCAACGGGCTCCATGATTTCGCGAACCTGCTTCACGAGTTCGGGGCGGCCCTCGAGCTCGGTGGTGTCTTCCTTATCGGGGCAGGTAGCCCAATCGGCGGGCACGTCGATCTTCACGAACGCGGTGGCGCCGGCATCGATGGCGCGGTGGTTCATGTCGACGACGTCTTGGCCCTTCTTCAAATACGACTTGGTAGCCGCATCCTTCATGTAGCCAATGGCCTCTTCCTGGGGAATGATGTTCGCCAGGGTAAAGAACGCCGACTGCAGAATGGTGTTCGTGCGCTTGCCCATGCCAATCTCTACGGCCAGGTCAATAGCGTTGATGGTGTAGAGGTTGATGTCGTTTTGCGCAATGTAGCGCTTCGCGGCAGGGCTCAGGTGCTCGGCGAGCTCCTCGGGCGTCCACTGGCAGTTCACCATGAAGGTGCCATGGGGCTTCACGTCGTACACAATCGGGAAGTCCTTCTGGATGTAGCTCGGGTTGTGGCATGCCACGAAGTCGGCCTTGTTGATGTAGTACGAGCTGCGAATGGGCTCGTCACCGAAACGCAGGTGTGAAATAGTCACGCCGCCGGTCTTCTTGGAGTCGTACTGGAAGTACGCCTGCACGTATTTCTCGGTATGGTCGCCGATGATCTTGACGGAGTTCTTGTTCGCGCCAACCGTGCCGTCGCCGCCCAGGCCCCAGAACTTGCACTCGATGGTGCCAGGCGCCGCGGTGTTCGGCGAATTCGGGTCTTCGGGAAGCGAGAGGTTGGTCACGTCGTCGACGATACCCACGGTGAACTCGCGACGAGGAGCTTCCTTGGCGAGCTCGGTGAAAATGGCGAACACCGACGCGGGCGGCGTGTCTTTGCTGCCCAGGCCATAACGGCCGCCGGTAACCAGAATGCCCGTGCGGCCTTCACGATTCAGAGCGTCGACCACGTCGAGGTACAAAGGCTCACCCGTGGAACCGGGCTCCTTCGTGCGGTCGAGCACGGCAATCTTCTTCACGGTTTCAGGCAGGCATTCGACGAATTTCTTCGTGACGAACGGACGATACAGGCGAACCTTCACCAGGCCGACCTTCTCGCCCCTGGCGTTCAGGTAATCGATAACTTCCTCGGCCACGTCGCAAATGCTGCCCATGGCAACAATCACGCGCTCGGCGTCGGGAGCGCCGTAGTAGTTGAACAGGTCGTAGTTGGTGCCCAGCTTTTCGTTGACCTTCTTCATGTACTCTTCAACGACTGCGGGCAGCTCGTCGTAAGCCTTGTTGCAGGCCTCGCGGTTCTGGAAGAAGATGTCGCCATTCTCGTGGCTGCCGCGCATTGCGGGATGCTCAGGGTTCAAAGCATGGGCGCGGAAATCGCGGACGGCGTCGAAGTCGCACATCTCGGCCAGGTCATCGTAATCCCACACGGCGACCTTCTGCACCTCATGCGAAGTGCGGAAGCCGTCGAAGAAGTTGAGGAACGGAATGCGGCCCTTGATGGCGGAAAGGTGGGCGACAGCAGAAAGGTCCATGACCTCTTGCACGTTGCCCTCGGCGAGCATGGCGAAGCCGGTCTGGCGGCAGGCCATAACGTCGGAGTGGTCGCCGAAGATGTTCAGCGCGTGGGTCGAAACGGTACGGGCGCTCACATGGAAAACGCTCGGCAGCATTTCGGCCGCGATTTTGTACATGTTCGGAATCATGAGGAGCAGGCCCTGCGAAGCAGTGTAGGTCGTGGTGAGCGCGCCCGCTGCCAGCGAACCGTGCACGGCACCGGCGGCGCCGCCTTCGGACTGCATCTCGCATACCTTCACGCGAGTGCCGAAGATGTTCTTCATGCCCTGCGCCGACCACTGGTCAACAAGGTCGGCCATGGGGCTCGACGGGGTGATGGGGTAAATGCCCGCCACCTCGGTGAACGCGTAAGACACCCATGCGGCGGCGTTGTTGCCGTCCATGGATTTGAGCTGTCTCGCCATAGGTTATCTCCTCTTCCGTGCACGACCTGCGAGCCGTACAACCCCCTACTTCCAGCCCCTTTTTCAGAAAAGGGCACTGTGTCGTAATTTAGAACAGAGGTAATAGTATCAGCGCGAGCGAGACGCTATCGACGACTAAAGCGCAACGATACGTCGACGCGCAAACGCGTTCGGTGAACGGGATACCTCGACGAAACATGGGGTGCGAGCGGTCGAATTGCAACGGCGGGCGGAAATGCTACCGAATACGTTGCCGTTCACCGGAATGCGGACGTGTCGGACATGCGCTTCCGCTTCGGTCAAGTCCTGCTCGCGACGAAGGCGCCACTGGCGCCTTCTGCCCGTGCGGAATCTATCGGAATCGCACGCCCGACACGTCCGCATTCCCTCCCTTAACGAAAGAATGACCATCATTCAGCAAGGGGCAGTGTTCCAACTTCATCCTTGCGATGCCCGGCGGGCTGGACATGCGGTTTCGCTAGATTCCGCACGAGCCAAACAGCACTTAATGTGCTGTTTGTGCGAGTCAGGACTTGACCGAGGCGAAAACGTATGCCCAGTCCGCCGGGCATTTCGAGGATAATTACTTATCCAATTCCTCGCGAAGAACGGGAATAAGCGACTCGAACGTCGCATCGATGGTCTTCTTTTTCAGCTCGCACTCCCAAATCACGTGCACGCGCCACCCCTGCTCTTGCAGCAAAGCGAGGTTTCGCTGGTCGCGTTCAACGTTGCGCTGGAATTTCGGCACCCAGTATTCGAGGTTCTTCTTCGGCGCAGGAGGGTTGCACTTCGGGCACCGGTGCCAGAAGCAGCCGTTAATGAGCAGGCACACCTTCTTGCCTGGCCACGCCACATCGGAACGGCCGGGCGCCTTCCATTGCAGGCGATAGCCGCCAAGCCCCGCCTCGCGCAGACGCTCGCGCACAAGCAACTCGGGCTTGGTATCTTTGCTTTTATTGCCTTGCATGCTCGCATGGGTGGCGGCGCTCACATACGGGCGCTTTTCCGGAAGTGCCGCAAGCACGCAGCGCGCCTCGCGGCAGCTCTCGCGCGTAAGCGGGCGATTGTCGCGCGCCACCGACACGTACCACAAACCCTCGCGACTCGCTTTCTTTACGCGATGCGCACCCACGGAAAGGCCTGCGGCGATGCGTTTCGCCTGGGCCCTCGTACGCGGCGCGCTCGCGTAGGCGCCGAATCGACGTGCGCGCTGGCCCACGATCTGCGACGACGCGTTCGACGAGGCGGTCTTCTTGGCGCGCGAAGCGGGCTGCTTGCCACGCGCAGCCGCCGTCTTTTTGTTGCCGTCGGCCATTAGTTGCCTTCTCGCAATGCGGCCCACGCGCCTTGAATGCTCTGAAGCAGCTGCGGCATGTCGCTTCGCTCGTACAGGTAATGCACCGTTTGAGGCGAGCCGTCTTCTGCGGGGGCCTCCACGCGCACGAACGTCGCCTGCACACGGCTAAAACCATGCTCGAGCGCGGCGTAAGCGTAGCATTCCGCCTGAAGACGATGCTTTTCGACCAAATCGTCTGCATGCTCCTTGGGCGATCCGCCCGTTTTGTAGTCCACGATATACGCGTCGCCCGCACCCATCTCGTCACACGCGAACAGGTCCATGGAGCCTTCCAGGTAGGCGCATTCCCCACCTGGCTCGGCCGCAGGGAACGCCACGAAGAACGGCAGTTCGGTGCGCAGCACGCGATGGCTCACCATGTTCGCGGCAACGCTGCTTTCGCACCAACGCTCGAGCGCGCGCTGCACGCGGTCGACGGTGGCGGGGGCGCACCCCATGCGGCGCACGGCAGCATCGATCGCCTCGCGCGAAGGCATCTCGATCGCAGCGGGACGGCCTTCTTCGCCTCTCGCAACCGCGCGTCGAGCCGCACGCTGGGCAAGCACGTGGAACGCCGATCCCACGTCGGTCGCCTTGTCGGCGTCGGCGAGCAAACGGGCGCCAAGCTCTTCCCAAAACGCATCGTCGTCGCTTATCTCGGCCACGGCCTCGCCCGCCGCCGCATCGCTGGCGCTCGCAGCATGGGCTGAATGCGCCTGCGCGAGAGCAGAATAGCTCGTCACATTATCGCGGGCGGGTTTATACGCAACCTCGTCCAATTCGGGAGCGGCCATGGGCTCGAACACGTCGACAAGCGCACGCGAAGCGCATGCGTCGTGAGCCGTGCCAACTATCTGGTCGCACGAAGCATCGTCCGCCTCGCGAATCTCCATGCTATTCGAATCGGAAGCGCACGTGATACCCGACTGAGCCGAGCAATCGCCCGCACAACCAGGCCCATCTTCGCCTGCACCCGAAGCCTCGCACGACGCGTCGCCGATGGGCGCTTCCGCGCTACCTTCGACCTGCGTCGCGTCGAATTCGCCTTCGTGAACGTCGTAGCGCGAAACACGGGCAGGCGCGCTTCCGCCGAACGGTACCGCGCATTCCTTTTCGGGAATATCGCCTTCCTCGCCAAACAGCGCGTGGACGATATCACCATACACGCCCGACGAAGCGCCCGAGCCACCTTCCTTGTCGCGCTTGGTCGTCATGGCAACCACCAGGGCTTCCTTCGCGCGCGTAAGGGCAACGTACAGCAAGCGGCGGCGCTCCTGCAGCTCCTGCGCGCTTTCATATTCGGCCATGGCCTCGCGGCGCAAAGCGGCACTCGACGCGCTGGCCACAAACGCGGCATCGATTTCGCCTTCGTAATCGAGCAGCGCCGTATAGTCCTTCGAGGCGCACTTCTTCAGAAGCGACGTCGAAGCCGCCGAAGCGACTGAACGCTGCGGCGCAAGCGACACATAAGAAATGCCGTCGATGGTCTGCAGCGCGAATGCGCTTGAACGCCCTGCGCCCGTCGCCATTTCGGCCACGGCAACAATGGGAAATTCCAAGCCCTTGCTCGCATGCACCGTCATAATGCGCACGAAGTCGCCGCCCTCGGCCGAAAGCGCGCCCGGAGCCTCCTTGGCCCGCTCGATGTGCGCCGCCAAACGCGACGCGCAATCGGCGGGGCCGCGCGCTCCCTGCGCCTCGAAGCTCTCAACCAGGCGAATGGCCTTGAACACGTTGCCGGCAATCGAGAGGCCCTCGGCCTCTTTGCGCTCAAGGCGCGTGAGCCAACCCGAGTCGCGCACGGCATTCATCATAATGCGCGACGTGGGCTGCACGCCCGCTTGCTCAGAGAGCGCGCTGATCACGCGCACCGCGCAGGCAAGCTGTGGCGAGACGTTTGACATATCGCCCTCGGCAAGCTGCCTGAAACCGATATCGAGGCCGCGGCGGCGATTGATGCCCGCGGCCTCGTCGAAGCACGTGGACAGAGCAACGAAGTCGTCGGCCGAAAGCTCGAACATGTCGCTCGCAAGCAATTCGAAAAGCGATGCCGTCGCCTTGGGATTGGCGATGACCTCCGCCAGTCGCTGCGCCACGCGCACCTCGGGCGCGCGTGAAAAAATAGAACCGCCCGCAATAACGCATGCGAAACCGGCTTCGCGCAGCGCGGCGGCGTAGGCGTCGGCGTTCGTCATGCGGCCCAGCAGCACCACCATGTCGCCCGCGGCGTGGCCCGCTTCGCGCAGCTCGGCGAAACGTTCCGCAATTCGGCGCGCCTCAAGGGCCACCACGTCAGATTTATCGATTCCGCTTGCACCAGGGTACGTGGTGCACAGCACATCGACACGGCCAGGGCCAGCCAAGAACGGGTGCTTCACCTTCGATTCGATGCGCGACGGGGCAAGCGACATGAACGATTCGCCGAATACCTCGCGCTGCTCAAAAATGCGATCGACGAAGCTCAGAATGTCGGCATGGCTGCGGAAGTTGTCGGGCAGCACAATGGGCATGCTCGGGTCGTTTTCGCGCACGTGTTGCACATGGCGGTCGTATACCGCGACGTCGGCGCCGCGGAAGCGATAGATGCTTTGCTGGGCATCGCCCACCGTGCACAAACGCTCGCCGCGCGCGCCCGCCATAGTGCGCACCATATCGATTTGCAGCTGATCGGTGTCTTGGAATTCGTCGACCATAATGAGCTTGAATTTATCGGAAAACGCCTCGCGAACGCGCTCGTTTTCCTTCAACGCACGCGCGGCCAGAATGAGCAGGTCGTCGTTGTCGAGCGCCGCCATCTCGCGTTTCTTCGAGTTATACGCCGTATAGACCTTGCCGGCCAAACCAACGAGGTCGCTCAATAGTGGCTGGGCGAACGCGAAGCGGGCCTCCTGGCCAAGCTGCGCCGCCTCGCGCTGCATCTCTTTCGCGAGGGCCTTGTAGTCTTTCGAACCAAAATTCGCGGCAGGGAACGGGCACGCATCGGCAAGCGCCAGAAGCGCTTCGCCCGACACCTCGCCCGAAGCGAGCAGCGCATTGGCCTTCTCGAGGAATTTGCCGGCCTTCTCGAGAAACGCGTCGGCCGATTTCTTCCCGGCGGAAGGCGCCGCGGCATCGCGCGCGGCCGTCGCAAGCTCGAGCAGCTCGCGGGCGATCGCTCCAGCAGGGCGCGGCTGCGGCGGAAGGCGCACACATTCCATGCCACGCGGGCTCGCGATTGCCGCGCGGGCGATTTCGCGAATCATGTCCTCGATGGACGTTTGGGCGAAGCCGCCATGCGAACGCGCAGGGTATTCCGAAAACAGCGCATCAAGACCGCCCGGCGACCAGAATTCGTTCTGTCCTGCAAGCACCTCTTCCACCGCGGCGTTGAACAAGTCGGCAGCCGTCGCCTCGTCGAGCACCGAGAACGCGGGGTCGACGCCCAGCTCCGTGGCATGCATACGCAAGATGCGCGAGCACATGCTATGGATGGTCGAAATCCATGCGTCGTCGACCTTGAGCGCCTGTGCCACCATGCCTTCCGCGGCAAGCGTCGCCTTCACGCGCGATTTAATTTCTCCAGCGGCCTTGTCGGTAAACGTGATGGCCAGAACCTGGTCGATGTCTTCCAGAAACGGCGCACCGTCGGCGCCCGACCCAGGCAGCAATGCCCACGCGATGCGCTGGGTGAGCGTGAAGGTTTTGCCGCTACCCGCGCCCGCCGACACCGCCACGGGGGCATCGAGCGTTTTCACGCAACGCAGCTGGCCTTCTTTGAACGTCGAAAAATCCATCGCGCTACCCCCTCCTTTGCGGGCAGGTGATTTCCGGGCAGAAAGAGCACGCCGAATCGCTCGAAGGCGAGGCCGGCACAACGCCCGCCAAAAGCTGGTCGAGCGCCTTGGCGACACGTTCCTCGGTCGCGTCGAGCAAATCGCCGAACGAGGGGCCGAACTCGCCCTTGTACACGCAACGATCGGCCTTCAAACCGGGAACATGCAGCGGTTCAATGCTCCTGTCGAGCGCGCCCGACGCGGCAGGCGTGCGCCCGTAGCGAACATAGATCGCGCCCACCACGTCGAGCCCGAGCAGGCGGCGAATCGCCTGCGCGTAAATGAGCGCCTGCACCTTGCCGTGGCGCATCGCGCCGCCTTGCTTTTCGCCTTCGTACAAATCGTATTCGGGCGAAAGCGAGCTTTTGTAATCAACAATAATCGCGCGACCTCGGTCGTCCACGTCGATGCGGTCAATTTTGCCCATGAGCAAATGGCCAGCATACGCAACGGGGCTCGACGCGGGAATGTCGTACTCAAAATGCGCGGGGCGAAAGCCCGGCAGAAGCTGCGCCTCGGTTTCGAGGAAATCGACGAGCTTGCGCTTGAGATCGGCAACCTCGCGGCGTTCGAACTCGGTTGTGGCAACAAGGCGGTTGCTCATCGGCTTCATGCTATATTGCGCGGCTTCGTGGTCTTCGAGCACGCTTCGCATAAGCTCACGCGCAGCCGGCAGCGCGCCTTCTTCCACCTTCGGCCCAACGCTTTCCTGAAAGCGCCTGTAGAAATCTTCGAGCACGCTATGGGAGAAGTCGCCCATCTCTTTCGCGCCGAACGTCTCGTCGAGTTCGTCGAGGCGAAGGCGACGAAGCGCGAACCACTTCTGGGGGCATTCCAAATAGCTTTCGATTTGCGATGCGGAAAAGCACGGATCGCTCACCACAACGCCGCCCTTCCCGCGGCGCGGCAGCATGAGCTTGCCCCGATACGGCTCCGACACGCGCCCCATATTCGGCGCCTCAACGCGCACGCATACCCCCTGGCGCGCATCGCGCACGCTCGCATTTTCATAGAGCGCCTCTTCGCCACGCTGCAGCATGCCCACCTGAAGCGCTTCGGGAAGCGAAAACGGGTTATCGATATCGTCGGGGTTGGTGGTGTCGGCCCGATAGCAATCGACGAATTCCTGAACCACAGCGGCGGGATAGGTGGGCGCGGCGTTTTCGTCGTTCAAACAGCGCTCGATGAGCACGCTTGAGCCGGCCGCGCGCACGCAACCCGAGAATGTCTCGCGGGCACGCAGAAGCGCCTCGGGGCCTCGGCCGATTCCCAGCGCGTCAAGCATCTCGACCGCTATATCGTGCGTTTCCTTCAACGGATAGGCGGCGCTTGTCATGTCGGTGAGCACCACATGGTCGAACGAGCCTGGCTCGCAGGCGGCAAGCTGCGTCTGCGACATAATCACGACGCGCGGGCTGCCCTCTCCGGCCTGGCGCGAAATGTTGACGCTCGCGCATTCGAGCGCGGCCACGCACGCGCTTTGTTCGGCGCCCATCGCGCAGGCAGCGTCAAACGCATCGCGCAGCGTTCCGATTGCCGAGAGCTGCTCTTTGGTATACGCCTCGCGCCCCGCGCCAATTGAGCGGGCGGCATCTTCGAACACGCCGGCGATCGTGGCAGCCTCGGGCGATTCGACAAGATCTTCGAAATATTCGAAAGCACGGCTTTCCTCGCGAAGCAACGCGAAGCATGTCTCTTTATCAATAAGACGATTGCCGCGAATGGTAGCCGCGAAGTCGAACGCCGCACGCTTTCCCATGCGCGAAAACGGGTTCAACGCGAAATCGGCAGCAGCGGCAACATCGACGCAATCGGCGGAGTACAATGCGGCGACGCACTCAAACGCGCGGCCAAAATCGGTCGCAGCGAATGGAATGCTCGCCCGGCATGCCACCGAGATGCCCAAAGAGCACAGCGCAGGCGCAATGGACCCATAGAGCGCACGCGGGTTGCGGGAAGCAATGCCCACGGTTTCACCGGCGGGTACCTTCGAAATGAACTCGGCGAGTAACGCGGGCTCGGCATATCGGCCCGAGGGAAACGCGAATCGAACTGCAATGCCTTCCGGAGCTCGCTCGATTTCGCCCGAAAATGCCGATTCCTCGCGCACGGTCGCGTTTTGGCTCGCGAGGAATTCCGTAAGCGCGCATGCGGGGCGAACGTCTTGCAGAACGACTTCGCATTCAGGCAACAGAACCTGTTCCTCAGAAAGAACGCGCCATGCCCTTCCCTCGTCGACGAGGCCCGCGCGCGACAAAATGCCCTCATACGCGCGCACGCAGCTCAGAAGAGCCTCGCAGTCAACCGGGAGCGTCTCAGCGGAAGCCGCCCCGGAAAGCGCGGCATCGAGTTCGACGGTGCCCAATCCGCCGTCAATCAAGCGCATTGCAAGGCGCCAGGTGCCCTGTGACGCCCACAATGCGTCGCCCTGCGCCTCCAAGGCGGAAAAGAGCGCAACGCTTCTCTCGGAACGCGCAGCAATGCGGCGAGAGTCGCCGTAGGCTTCCCACAGCTCACCAAGCCAGGCGCGCGGCGTGGAATACGTTGTCGCGAATACTTCGGGATCGCAGGCGCGCGCCATACGTTTTCGGGCGGCAAGCGCGGCATCCATACTCGAGAACAGCACGATTTTTTCCATGGGATCCCTCCGCGCCTCGATACGAAAAAAGCCGCCCTGAACAGGCGGCTTTCAAATTTCGGTGGTGCCCCCAACGAGAATCGAACTCGTGTCTCAGCCTTGAAAGGGCCGCGTCCTAACCTCTAGACTATGGGGACGTGCTTTCCGCTTCGTTTGCGGCAGCTCGGATATTATTACAAACTCCAGCGGCTCATGCAAGAACTTTTTTAAAAAAAATTCCGAAGCCGTGCGGAACATGGCGATTGAAGCAACCCGAGGCGTTAAGCCGTAATGTCAGCAGTTTGAACATCCACAAGTTTCTGCAGGTCAGAAAGCGATGAGCAGATCTGGCACCCACGACGGCCGCCTGAATACATAATGGTATCGAATAGGATTGCGGTCTCATCGATGAACGTGGGGAATACCTTTTTCATGCCAAGCGGACTGCATCCGCCATGAATATATCCCGTCAAAGGAAGAAGCTCGCGCGACTTAATCATCGCAATGCTCTTCTCCCCCGCCGCCGAGGCAGCCTTTTTAAGGTTCAGCTCCCCCTCGACAGGAACCATGAACACGTAATGCTCGCCGCTCTTGCCAACGGTCACAAGCGTTTTGAATACCTGGTCGGGATCCTGGCCCAAAGCCGCAGCAACTTCTACGCCCGAAACCGCAGCTTCGGCGTCGTAAAACAAAACCTCATGCGGCAACCTGGCCGCATCGAGCATGCGCATGGCGTTGGTCTTATCCTGAGCCTTATCGTGCTTCGACATTGAGTCTCCTCTTGAAGCGTTTTCTGCACTCGTCGCTTTCAGCTCGGAATGCAGCTCCGCTTCGGTCAAGTCCTGACTCGCACGAACAGCACATTAAGTGCTGTTCGGCTCGTGCGGAATCTATCGGATCTGCATCCCGAGCCGAAAGCGAAGAATTCTTTTTACGCTGTTCTTCTTTTTCGCAGGGCCTTTCGGCATACGGTTTCGGAAGATTCCGCACGAGCCGAAAACACAAGCCGAGAAACCCTACAAAAAGAGCCGGGACGAATCCCGGCTCTTGGTGCCTTACCTCGCTGGACATATATATGTCAGCGAGCGGGTCTCTCGCGAGTACGATTCGGGTGATGCCGAGGCGACGCGTACTTTGGTACGCGAGCCGAAAGCAGAACCCGAAACGTGCCGCGAGAGACCCGCGCAGCGTCGGCATAATACGCGGTTCATAGAACCGCGTAAAATTACTTCAGGGTAACGGCAGCGCCAGCACCCTCGAGCTGAGCCTTGACTTCCTCAGCCTTGTCCTTGGCAACGCCCTCGACGACAGCCTTGGGAGCACCCTCGACGACCTCCTTGGCCTCTTTCAGGCCAAGACCGGTGATCTCACGGACAACCTTGATGACAGCGATCTTGTTGTCGCCGAAGCCCTCGAGGATAACGTCGAACTCAGACTTCTCCTCAGCAGCAGCGCCGCCCTCAGCAGGAGCAGCAGCAACAGCGACGGGAGCAGCAGCGGAAACGCCGAAGGTCTCCTCGATGTCCTTAACGAGCTCGGAAGCCTCGAGCAGGGTCATTTCTTTCAGAGCCTCGATGATCTCTTCACGAGTAACAGCCATGATAGCTTTCCTTTCAAAGGGGCCATGCGCCCTTGCGCCTGGCCGGATTGTTGAATGTTATGCAGCGCGTTTTACGCTGCGGTTGCAATTAAGCAGCCTTCTGGTCGGCGACGGCCTTGGTGACCTGGGCCAGACCCTGGGGCACGCCATTGACGCAAACGGCGAGAGCCTTGGCAACACCGTTGATAGCGGCAGCGATGTGGGCGAGCAGTTCCTCGCGAGAGGGCAGAGAAGCGATAGCCTCGACCTCGGCGGCGGTAACGGCCTTGCCTTCCATCAAGCCACCCTTGATCTCCAGCTTGTCATTGCCCTTAGCGAAGTTCTTGACGGCCTTCGCGGCAGCAGCAACGTCCTCGCCAGCGAACACGAATGCGCTCGGGCCGTTGAGCATGTCGTCGAGCGTAGGCAGCTCGGCATCCTCGAGGGCGATGTGCACGAGGGTGTTCTTGTACACCTTCATGGAAGCACCAGCCTCGCGAACGGAACGACGAAGCTCCTGAACCTCCTTAACGGTCAGGCCGCAGTAATCGACGACCCAGACAGCGCCGGCGTTGCTGAGCTCCTCCTTGATAACGGCGAGAGTCTCTTGATTTTTGACGTTGGGCATGAGTACACCTCCTTCTTCTGAAAATCGGGTTCCGCCCCGTGGAGTGGAGCCGTTTCAGAAGAAACAAAAAACGGCCCCCGCGTCTCAAAACAGCAGGGGCCGTCAAAGCAAATCGCTCTTCAGAACCACCTCGGCGGGCCGCATGCGAACATGCGATTGAACCTTTCGGTGCCAGCTGTCTTGGGCAGCGGAACTAACGTGTAGTTGCGCATCTCTTAAACACGCAAAACGATATTCTACTAAACGAAAATGGCCCGTCAAGGATTAATTTCCCTAACGGACCATCTTCAGAAATGCTTCACGAAATCGAGAAGCGCCCAATCGAGCTAGGCGGTTTTCTGCTCGGCAGATGCATCGCTGCTCGCGGAAGAGGCAGCATCGTCTTTTGCTGCGCCGTCGCTCGCCTTGGCTTCATCGCTTGCCTTGGCGGCATCGGTCGACGAAGCAGCATCGGCCGAGTTCGCCTTCGCGTCCTTCGCGGCTTCGATGGACTGCGCCGAGCACGTGGGGGCGCCTTCCACATACTTGAAGGTAACCGTATCGCCCTGCGCGTACTGAACGATTTCGATCATGCCGGGCAGCGCGAAGTCGTAAATCTTGCTGTCGCCCTCGAGCGTCACATAGAAGTGCGAATTGCCCTCGATCACCGCCGTGGCAATCGTCTTAATGACGCCCGTCGCCTCAAGTGCCGAATCGCTTACCGACGACGTATTCGCTGCCGTTCCGTTTGCCGCAATGAGCGACAGGTACGACTTCTGCGTGTCGGCCACCGTGTCGCCAACCGCAACGTTCTGGTAGCTCTGGATGTCTACCATAGCGTACTTCTTCACCAGGCCCGCGTTGTCCTTCAACGCCATGAAGTACGTCGGCGTGTTGTTCACATTAATAAGAATGGGGAACGTCGCCTCGTAGCGCAGGTTCTGCACCTGGCCCTCGGCCGACTGCATGGCCGAGCTTTCCGTAGCGCCCGCGCACGAATAGAAGTGCGCCTCAGCGGTGCGCTGGTTCACCAGCACGAAGCCGACGATCGATTCGTCGCCCGTGGCAGAGGTGACGCCCGTGTACAACCACACGTCATCGTCTTTGGCAATGTAGTTATAGCCCGCGCTGCCATCGGTGCCCGGAGTGGTTTGCACAACGCCGTTCTGACCAAGCCAGCTGTTCAGCCAGCCATTGGTGTACTTGCCATGCCAGTTGTACTGCTGAATGATGAGGTTCGCGGGGTACACATGGTCAACCCACTGGGGCACATCTTCAACCGCCATATCTTGGCACTCGCCCGTCGCCGCGTTCACGAGCACGGCACGCGACACGGTCTCGCCGCCGAACAGGCCAATCGTGAAGTCGCGCACCGGGCAAATCCACCATGCGTTGCCGTCATCGTCGATCTCGAACGACTTCTCGCCGAACATATAGAAGGGGTACTTGAGCTGCACATAGCGGTCGATGTTGCGCGCCAAAGGCTCGCTTTCGGAATACTTGATCGCATGCTCGCTATCGAGGCGCACAACCTGGGCATCCTGCGAAGTCATGTCGACAATGACATATGCGGGAATGCCCTGCTCGCGGTTCTGCAGCCACTTGAACAAGTCGGCATAGCCAAGCGGGCTCACGCGCACCGGATGGTTTTGGTAGTTGATCTGGCTATAGGTAGGCGCAATCTCGAACTGGCTTACCAGGTCGGACATGCTGCCCATGGTTCGGTTGCCCAAAAGCATGGCCGAATCGCGGTCGATAACGGGGATTTCGTCGTAGTTGACCTCTTGAATGTCCTGCGTGAACTCGTCGTCGGCAGGAACCAGAATGTTGGCGTACTTCTGAGCATTGCCCGGGAAAAACGACAGCGACAGAAGCGTGCCTACCGCGACAAGCGCGACGACGGCAACGGGAATCCATGCAAGCGTATCGAACGTTTTCGCCTTCGCCTTAGAGACGCCCACTTTCGCCGATCCGTGCTTGTACGCGTGCGCGCGGGCGCGGAAGAACAAGAACAGCGGCAGCAAAATGAAAATGCCAATGAACATCCACGTGTCCATCGAGTGGATGTTGATGGGCGGATGGAACCACCAATACGCCACAGCAATCACGATAACCGCGATAATGGCGCAGGCGATCATCGCCTTTTTGCCCATGGTCGCGAATTTGTCTTTCATTTTGTTGAACTCTTCGTTGGTGTTGAATTCAACCTGCGGTGCGCCCTGCCGCGAGCCGCCGCCTGAAAAACCGCCCCCTACGCCAAACGGGTCGTCGCCGAAAATAGCGGCGAACGGGTTCTGGTTGCCAGCCATGAAATGCCTTTCTCATCGTATTCGGGCCTTCCCTTTTTCGCCCGAAAAATCAACACGCGCCTTTGCATGCAAAAAGCGGCCGCACCGAAACCGGCACGGCCGCCTGAATGCAGTCTTGCATGGACGAATCAGGCGCGAAGCCCACGTCAAGTTCTACGCAAGCTGGCGAAGCACGTATTGCAGAATTCCGCCATGAGCCATGTATGCGCCTTCGGTAGGTGTGTCCACCCTTACTATAGCGTGAAACTTCACCGTTTCGCCGTCCTGTTTTGAAGCTGAAACGTTCACCTCGCGCGGATTGGGCATGCTCGGCTCACCGGTACCGAAATCGACCGGCTCAATAACAAAGGTTTCCGTGCCATCGAGGCCCAGCGTTTCAGCATTTTCGCCCTCGTGGAACTGCAGCGGCAAAATGCCCATGCCCACCAGGTTCGAACGATGAATGCGCTCGAAGCTTTCGGCAATAACGGCGCGCACGCCCAAAAGCAACGGCGCCTTCGCCGCCCAGTCGCGCGACGATCCGCTGCCATACATCTTGCCCGCAAGCACCACCAAGGGCACGCCCGCCGCAGCATAGCTTTGCGACGCATCGAAAATCGACGTGATTTCGCCCGTCTCGAAGTCGCGCGTCCATCCGCCCGACTTGCCTTCCGCTAGCAGGTTCTTCAGCTTGATGTTCGCGAAACCGCCGCGCGCCATAACCTCGTGGTTGCCGCGACGCGAACCGTAGGTGTTGAACATAACCGGGTCGACCCCGCGCTCGGCCAAATATTTCGCGGCGGGCGAATCGGAAGCGATGCTGCCAGCAGGCGAAATATGGTCGGTCGTAATGAAGTCGCCCAAATTCGCAAGCACGCGCGCGCCAGAAATGGGCGCGAAGCCCTCGACAGCCTTGCCCATGCCGTCGAAATACGGAGCGCGGCGCACATAAGTGGAGCTTTCATCCCACGCAAAAATGTCACCTTCGGGAGCCTCGAGTTCCTGCCATGCCTGCGTGCCGCCATAAAGGCCTTCGGCGCCCGCATCGAACAATTCCGCCGTAACGAATTCGTCCATAAGCGCAGCGATTTCGGCGTCGCTCGGCCAAATGTCGCGCAGGAACACATCGTTGCCGTCGCCGTCGGTGCCAAGCGGCTGAGTCTCGAAATCGAAGTCCATGGTGCCTGCCATGGCATAGGCGACAACCGATGCTGGCGCGCACAGGAAGTTCTGCGACACGTCAGGCGAAATGCGTCCGTCGAAGTTGCGATTGCCAGAAAGCACGCTCGTCAGCTCGATGTCGCCAGCGACCTCGTGCATCTCGGGCCACACAGGGCCAGAGTTGCCAATGCAGCTCATGCAGCCGAAACCGCATGTCGCGAAGCCGAGCTCAGCAAGGGGCTGCGTCAGGCCGGCGCGCTCGAGCATAAGCTGGGTCGCGTGCGAACCCGGGGCCATCACGCGCTTCACCCAAGGCTTGGCAAGCAGGCCGCGCTCGCGGGCATGCTTGGCGACCAGGCCGCATGCGAGCATCATGGCGGGGTCGGTTGCGGTCGTGCAGCTCGTGACCGCAGCAATCGCGATAGCCCCATGAGTCAATTCGTATTCGCTGCCCATGAAATTCACCGCAACGCGCTTGTCCATATCGAGGTTGCGGTCGGCGCAAATCGCATTGAAGCGTGAGCGGGCATCGCTGCGGGCAAAGCGGTCATGCGGACGGCTCGGGCCCGCGAGCGAGCACTCGACTTCGCTCAAATTCAGCTCGAGCACCTCGGAGTACACGCGCGATGCGCCATCGTTCCACATGCCCTGGGCCTTCGCATATGCCTCGACGAGCGCAACCTGCTCCTTATCGCGGCCCGTAAGCAGCAGATATTCAAGCGTGCGATCGTCGACCGGGAACAGCGTGCACGTGCAGCCGTATTCGGGAGTCATGTTCGCGATGCAGGCGCGTTGCGTCGCCGAAAGCGTAGCAACGCCATCGCCGAAGCATTCGACGAACTTGCCCACCACGCCCTTTGCGCGCAGCATCTGCGCGAATGCGAGCGCGGCGTCCATGGCCGATACGCCATCGCGCAGCTTGCCCGTCAAATGAACGCCCACGACCTGCGGCACGAGCGTCGTAATGGGCTGACCGAGCGCCGCAGCTTCAGCCTCGATGCCGCCCACGCCCCAGGAAAGCACGCCAATGCCATTTGCCGTGGTGGTATGAGAGTCGGTACCCACAACGGTATCGAAGTAGGCGAGCTGTCCGGCGTCGGTCGCCTTCGTCATAACGCCACGCGCAAAACGTTCGACGTTGATCTGATGGCAGATACCCGATCCAGGAGGAACAATGCGCACGTTCTGGAACGACGACTGCGCCCACTTCAAGAAGCGATAGCGCTCGCCGTTGCGCTTGAATTCCATGTCCATGTTCTTCTCAAGAGCATCGGCGC
>CAKUEV010000009.1 GCA_934646845.1 uncultured Slackia sp. | reverse complement strand
TACCTACATTGAAGGCACGCTGCGCACCTTCAGCGAGAAAATGGGCACCGAAGCGAAAGTAGCGTTGCGCGAGATCGCCGAACGTCGTGCCGCGGAAGCGGGCTGCACCGTCGATGTCGACTTCAGCGAAGGTTACCCGCCCGTGGTGAACAACGAGGAACTGTTCGAGCTCGCCTCGCGCCACATCGACGTAACCGAACTTCCCAAGCCGCTGCTTATCGCAGAAGACTTCGCGTTCTACCAGCGCCACCTGCCCGGCGTGTTCCTTCTGCTGGGAACCGGCACGGGCATCCCATTGCATGCCGACACCTTCAATTTCGACGAAGAAGTGCTCATGGCGGGACTCGAGACCTACAAGAAGCTGATTCGCATTCCGTAAGCCAATAAGACAACAACTCAATAATAGAGCAACGCAGCAAGCACGACGACTTCAGAGTGCGAATCGCTAGCTCGTGCATGTGGCAACTTGCCACCTAGCTTAATTGACGGACGAAGAAAAGGCGCGACCCGTTTGGGCCGCGCCTTTTTTCATGAGGGGCTTATGCTATTCGCTCCTCTTACGCAGACGACGCAAAGAAACGGCACATGCAACAGCAGCGACAACGGAAGCGAGACCGAACATTCCCTGAGCGAGCATGCGGATGGGGTCGCTCGTCTTGGCGAAGAACCCACCATGCGGCACATCGGGGGTGCGAGAGTCCCCAGGCGTCTGAGGGTCACCAGGCGTCGGCGGCTGCTCCTCATACTTGTTGTCGAACCGAGCCGCCCCCTCGTAGGGCTGGGCCTCTTCGGCATCCTGCTTGTAGATGACCGTTGCTACAAGCCTGTTGTCGGCATCGCGCTTCAAAACTTTCACGGTAGCAACCACATCGGGCGCCTTCACCCAACCCTTGCCGAGATCGCCTTCTTCATGGATGCGATAGGTATAAATCTCTCCAGCGTCCTTGTCGGAAAGCTCAACCGCAGCAAAAACCGCCTTGCCATCGGCGTCGGTGGTCACATTCTCGAGCTTCGGGGCGTCGGAGGCGTTTGCACCCTCTGCAGTCGCGCTGAAACCGAACGTCTCACCAGCCTTGGGAGCGCCGCCGTTAACCGTCTTCACCAGGCCAAGCTGAAATACTCCCGAAGCCTGCTCGTATTTGTTGTCGAACAGCGCTGCCGAGTCATCGGCGGCGGCGCAAGAGTATTCGACCGAGCTCGCCCCGAGCGTGCCGTCGCCGTTGTCGGCACCAACGGTCACCTTGGCGGTAACGGGCTGAGCCATCGTCCAACCAGTGGTCGCAGGCGTGGTCTCGGCGATGACGTACTCGTAAGTCTTGCCGGCATCGGCCAGGCCGAAATCGATGCCACCGAAGGAGACAGGTTCGCCACCCGCAGTCTGCACGATGTTCTTCTCAGGCATCGGCGCGCCGGGCGTCTTCGCCTCGAGCTTGAAATCGAATCTCGCATCGGCACCAGGCACCTGGCCGTTTACGGTCTTCACGACGTTTAAAGTCGCGGAGCCAGTGGCTGCGTAGGAATTCGCAAAGGCAGGAACAGTCTCGGAACCATCGTAGGTGGTTTTCGCGGAAAGCTCGCCCGTGGTCGAATCCTGCGTCACGGAAACATGCACCTTGACCTGTTTAGTGTCATAGGTCACGCCTTTAGCGTCGGCTTCATCCTTCGCAATCTCGGAAAGAACGTAGTCGTGTTCGCCGACAACGTTGTAGGTAAGCGCGTCATCCGGGAAAACGACCTTCCCATCGACATCGTTGGTCGCAGTGGCAACCACCTCGTCCCCACTCTTGAGTTGGAAGGTGAATTCCCCCGCTTTGAGGGCACGGCCAGAGAGCGTCTTTGACGCTTCTACCGTTGCCGCCGTGGCGACAGGCCTGAAGGTATTGGTGATGGTTTGAACTTCGGTCGACTTGCTGTCGCCATACGTAACGGTCGCGACAAGTTTGCCGTCTTTCTCGGCGACGTCAACATTGACCTTCACGACCTGGCTGGAGTATTCAATTGAGCTATCGGTGCCTTCGACTTCGGAAATAGTATACTCGCCGCCGTCAGAGACGGAATTAATGGCAACATCCTTGAAAACCACCGAGCCATCAGCGGCGTTCGTGGTACGCGAGACTTCTTTATCGCCCCTCTTCAAAACAAACGTGAACTCATCGGCCTTGAGGTCGCGGCCGCCATCGAGCACCTTTTTCACCTGCGCAGTAAACGACGTGGAGGTCGGCGCAGGCTTGGTGTAGATGTTCGTGAATGCGGGAGTGGTGGCCCCATCACCATCGTAACTTACGGCGGCGTGAAGCTGACCTTGGCCGTCGTCGGTCACAACGACCTTCGCGGCGTGCTCGGTCTCATCGTAGACAACGCCGAGCTCTGCGCCTTTAGACTCGCAAATTCCATACTCATAGGTGCCAGGGGCGGTGTATTCAATCGCGTCAAACGCCACATTGCCCTCGGTATCATTAGACTTGGTTTGCAGGATATTGCCGTTCGCGTCCTTCAGCTGAAAAGAGAACTGATTGGCAGTAAGCACCGCCCCCTTAAGGGTTTTCTTCGCAGCGAGAGACACGCTGGTCTTTTCAGCCTTATACGTATCAATGAAATTCGCCGAGCCAGTATTCTCGCTGTTGTAAGTGATGCTGTCTATGACGAACGATTTGCTGTCGTCGGACTTTTTTACGACCACTTGGACTTTCACGTCAGCAGCAGGCGTCCAGCCGTTTCCGTTATGGCCAGTCTCGTGAATAACGTAGTTATAGGTGCCCGCAGTATCGAACGAAAGGTCAGCGAAGCTGGCGGTCTCACCGTTTTTGACGGAAACAACACCACCAACTTTCTCTTCGGTTTTATTGCCCTGAGCATCAGCTTTGTAAAGCTCAAAGGTGAACCGCTCAGCAGTGCTCACATTAGAGCCAGCGACAGCTTCGACGGTCTTATGAACCCGAAGCTGCGCGACTGCCGGGCTGGGCGTGATCCAGGTGTTGTTGAACAGCGCGGCGGTGCCATCGGCGTTCGCCTTGCTGTACTCGACCGCCACAGGGATGACCGTCGGCGCCGCATCGGTCGGCGTTCCGACCTTAACCGTCGCGACTACATCGCCCGCCATGGTCCATACGTTGCCATCATCGGGTGCAGATGAAGTCTCGTGAATGACATAGGTGTAGGTCTTCCCTATGTCTTCCTTGGTGAAGTTGATTGCACCGAAGGAAGCGACATTCGCTCCAATCGTTGCCGCCGAATCGTGCTCGGGCATCTTCGCCTTAGAAGCATCATTCTCGCCCGCAACGGAAAACTCGAAACGCTCGCCGTTGACGGGGTCAGCGTCGTTAACTCGCTTCACCACGTTGAGCTCGACAGAGCCAGTCGGTTCGCTGGCCCTCTCGTCAAAAACGCTGAACGTCGTGCCGCCGTTGGGCGTAATGCCAAGCGACTGCGCCTTCGCGAACGCCGCAGCATAGTCGGCCTTGACCCGTTCGCTCGTGCCGCTAAACATCACGTAGGTCGGCGCGGTATTGGAAATCTTATAACCTGCGGGAGCTTTAGTCTCCTCGTAGCAATAAAGCGTGGCAGCGTCGAGCGGGTGTTCCTTGTCGCCGAACTTGGCAATGCCGTTCTTGCCCGTTGTCTTCGGGTTATCGCCGACGATTGCAACCTTCGATCTCACAAGGTTATCTTTCGTGGATTTATCAAGGTCGATCTGGTAAAGAGTGAATTCGGCGCCCTCGAGGGACTCCTTGCCCGTCTCATCGGTTTTGATGACGGTAATGCCGTAGCTCGTGGCATCGGTGCCGGCGTTGGACTCCTGAACCGCCCACTTTTGACCATGGTGCGCAGATGCCGAGGCGAAGCCCTGCATGCTCACATTGTTTTCAATTTGCACTTCAGTGCCAAGAACGCCTTGGGGAGCAACGTCGTACGTTACCGTGAGCGCTTGAGAATCTGGAACCGTGAGCACGAGCACTGTCGAGGTGCTGCCGTCGGAATTCGGCTGATTCTTCAGCGTGTAGGAAACGCCGTCGGTAATCTCTTTGCCATCCTTGTCGGTAACTTTGAGGGTACCATTGGTGAAACTCGCACCTGCGTTCATGGTGTCAACCAACGTCAACGAGCCGGAGGCGCCGAGCGTCTGCGCGTTCGGGTTTACCGTGATGGTGTACTTAACATGCGAGTTGTCACTCGCGCGAACGGCCTGCTTGTCAAGTACTTTGTTGTTGATGGTAACTTTACCCGTTCCTTCAGGGAAGTGCGTCTCGCCCGCACGAGCCTCGGCGGTATTGAAGAAATCCTTAGATGCACCGGCATCGACAGCGGACTGCTTGATAGCGGTCTGATAGGTTAGCTTTACGTAGCCCTTCCAAGAGCCCGCCTCATTCACCATGTCCCGCGTTGGGATGGTGAACACCACGGCGCCGTTCGAATCAGAAGGCTCCGCGTGAAGTTCCGGCCAATCGCCAGCGGTCTTGTAGCCTTCAGAGCCGTACTTCCAATAGCGAGAAGACCCGCTCACATATGACATTCCTTCGCCAAGCGTGTCTTTCACCACAACATCGGCATCCTTAAGATCGGATGCGGCATTATGGGCCCAGGTATTCGGTTCATCGCAGTTCACATGAACTTCCCAATTGGCAATCCAGGCGCCCTTGGAACCATCGGGCCAGGTATAGTCGGCCTCCCATTGGACATCACCAGTCGACTTTTTCGACACAGCGGGAGCAATTTCTTTATCAATCACGAAGGAATCGGATGCACTGCCTTTATCGACGTTGCCAATCTTGACCGACGAGGTATTGATGTAGGTACCGTTCGCGCCACTGCACGTCGTGACATACGACACAACAACATCGTGCGTGCCGATGAGACCTTTGACGGTGCTCGTGTCCATAAACTTAATTGTAATGTTGTTCCAGTCCCCACCATCAACAAAATAATCGGTGCCCGGTGTTAGCTCAGTGCCGCCATCGGTCTTAACCACGATATCGCTGAACTTCATCTGCTCGTAAATGGGTTTTTTTTCGATGCTATCGACAAACACAACCGTACTCGGATCGGTATTCGCATCCATGAACTTAAATTTCACGGTCGATTCCCAAGAAGCCTTGCCGTCGTTTTCGGCGGTGCTTGCATCGACGAGGCGCTTGGTCACATACGTGCGTCCATCAGTCGGCTGGTAGCTCGCGCTGCCCTCGCCAGCCATGCCTTTGTCGTTCGGCGGGGTCACCTTCGAAGTATTTGAGACCGCCTTCGTGGAATCGACGTTGTTCATTGTGGTGGTATAGCTAACAGTGAGCTCTTGTTTGCCCAAGCCGTCGGGAAGCGTGAAATTGAGTTCCGAGCTATTCGGGTCCACGGCACCCGACGCCACCTGATTGCCAGAGGCGTCGGTCACCACGCACTTCGTGCCTTCTTTGAATTTTTGGTCGCCACTCAAGATATCGCTGAACTGGTACTTCGACATATCGGCCTTGAGACTGCCCGAGTTCAGCTTGACAGTCCACATGATATTGTCGTTGGTGCTATCCGTCGCAACGGATTTCTGCACCATGGAATACTTAACTTTCTCAGGATCTTTCAGGCCAGAGGTGCCGTCGTTCTCGCCCGTGCTGCCCCAAATCCACTTCGCCGTATTGCCGACGTTGGAAACCTCCTGACCATCTTTGAGCGCATCGAGCGCCGACTGCTTCACCGTGGTTTTGTATTGAACGTAGTAATCACCTTTGGAAAGCGTGCCGAGCTCGATGGTCGCGCTCTGCCCGTTGATGGTTGCATCGCATTTTCCCGGCACCGGGTTGCCGCCTTTATCAATCAGCCTGAAGGAGCCAGTGACAAAATCGAGGTTCGACCCAATGACGTCCTCAATCTTTAAATTAGTCGCAGTCGCCGATGGGGAAACCTTCACCGTCCAGGTATAAGAGTTGTCGGATGCATTGAATTTCGGCATCTCCCCTTCTTTATTGGGATCGGCGCCGAACTTATTGCCGGAAACACTGCCATCCTTGGTTTTGATAACCACCGATGTCGCAACGCCGGGGAAATTAACTGTCACCTTCTTGCCATCACCCGTATCGGCGGAATTCATGACGAACTCGAAATTGACGTGAGCGCTCACGTTAGAGTGCTCTTTTCTCAGCCAATCCTCGTTGTAGTGTAGATAAGCGACACCATCTTGAATGCGCCAGCTGCCCGCAACCTGGTTATTGCCGTCATAAAGTGTTTGGGGGCGGTCGTTTTCGAACTTCACATTATTCGGGAAGGTGTACTTAACGTTCGGCTGCGCGAGTGTCGGCATCTCTTTCGTCGCGAAATCAATGAACACTTTGCCATACAAATGCGCATCGGGGGCAATGACATCATCCGAAGCGAGCTCTTCCGAGTATCCGTCGTCCTTATAAACATTCACCTTAATACCCGAAATTACCTCGCGGTAATCGCTATTTCCGTTATATTCTTCACTTTGAACTGAAGGAGTGCTAGCTTCGTCATGCTGTGTGTCCGAGGTATTTGAAGCAGATTCGCCAACCATGGCGATGTTGCTAGGAGCGTCTTCAACGTTGTTGTTGTTGTTGTCGCCGACAGCTGAGCTATCCTTGTTCGCGGCAACTACCGCACTATTGCCCTCAACGGCTTGTGCGGCCTGCGCGGCAGAAGCGTTTTGGCCATCCTGCGTCGATTGCTCGCCGGAGGCGCTCGTCGAAGGCGCGGCTTCACCAATATTGGCCGCAATGGCTTGCGTGAACGGCGTAAGCGACTGCCACGACATAAGCATGCACGCCAAGGCGATTGCTACCAGACAACGTGGTTTTTTCAACTTCTCAAACATATGCCCCCCTTAAGAGCAACGCAAAAAGCCCGCAAAAACGAATGCGGGCGATACGACTCGCATATCGCGAGCCTTTTGCATATAAAGTTGAATACGATTGGATTTTGCGCAGAAAACGCCTATCGCTGCGTGCATGAACACACAATCAGAGAATCGAAGCATCATTCACTCGACGTACGCATGACCAGCAATGCCTTCTTCCTTGTTCTGCGCCATTTATTCGCACGGAATGGTAACGCACCCCCCCGAACGTCAATAGACGCCGATAAATAGGTAATTCCTATTTATCCATATTGGGACGGATTTTATTCCGACTTTGAGAATTGTTTCACCGAAACGAAGCCGAGGCGCCAATCCTGAATCTAGGCCACAAAAACACACGCGCTCGATATGATCGAACATATACGAATATGCCCAAGAATGCATGGCGGGAATCGCATGTCATTACTATTCGCATAGCCGCCAGTGGCGAGCATGCATTCCCCTTGCCGCGAACCGCCAATACGCAAAACGGCGCCGTTGCCGACGCCGAACGAAATCAATGGTGCCCCCGGGCGGATTCGAACCGTCGACACCCGCTTTAGGAGAGCGGTGCTCTATCCCCTGAGCTACGGAGGCATTTGAAAACCTTGTTATTCTAGCATGTCTTTCGCGTACGCGGGAGGAAGGTACGCCTCGCTTTTGTCAAGCGAGCAGATGTTGACCATAAATAACAGCGATTGTGACCAGAGTGAAGCTTCATCGATCACGCCCCGCTCAATCATGGCGTTTTCTTTTGCGGCTGGGCAACGAAGCGAGGCGAGCCGCGGCGATTGGGGCATAATGCTTTAGAAACTCAATTATTTTTGCATCCTCGAAAGGCATTGCATGCTACAACTCAAAGACGTATGCAAGTCATACACCACGGCCAACTTCACGCAGGTCGCGCTCGACCATGTGTCGCTCGCATTTCGCGACAACGAATTCGTCGCCATTTTAGGCCCTTCGGGTTCGGGCAAAACAACCATGCTCAACATCATCGGAGGCCTCGACCATTACGATTCGGGCGACTTGCTCATCGATGGCATCTCCACCAAGCAATATCGCGATCGGGACTGGGACACCTACCGAAATAATCGCATCGGCTTCGTCTTCCAGGCATACAACCTCATTCCCCATCAAACCATTCTGGAAAACGTGGAATTGGCCCTCACGCTTTCGGGCGTGTCTCGTGCGGAGCGACGCGAGCGAGCATGCGCGGCGCTCGAGCGGGTAGGCCTTCGCGAGCATATCAACAAAAAGCCAAGCCAGCTTTCTGGCGGCCAAATGCAGCGCGTCGCCATTGCGCGCGCCCTGGTCAACGAGCCTGAAATCATCCTGGCCGACGAACCCACCGGCGCCCTCGACTCAAAAACGAGCGTGCAAATCATGGATTTGCTCACCGAAATCGCCGGCGACCGCCTGGTAATCATGGTGACGCACAACCCCGAGCTGGCCGAACAATACGCTACACGCATCGTGAACCTCGCCGACGGCATTATCAAAAGCGACACGCGACCCTTTGACCCCGACGCAAGCAATGAGCCACGCCGCGAAGCCAAAGCCGCACGTCAAACAAGCATGTCGTTTTTCACAGCGCTTTCGCTTTCATTCAAGAACCTGCTCACGAAAAAAGGCCGCACACTCATGACCGCTTTCGCGGGCAGCATCGGCATTATTGGCATCGCGGCCATTTTGTCGCTCGCGAATGGCGTGAACCAATATATCGCGAACGTCGAAGAAAACACGCTTTCAGAATACCCTCTGCAAATCCAAGACCAGGGCTTCGACATGACCAGCATGATGACGATGGGCATGGGCGGCACAGAAGACGATTCGAATACAGGCACAAACTCGCAGGCAAACGATGCGACCGCTTCGAGCAATTCGGGCAAGCCGGTGCATGAATCGAAAATGATCACAGGCATGTTCTCGAGCATCGGAAGCAACGACCTCGCATCGCTGAAAGAGTATTTCGACAACGGCGGCACCGACATCGACAGCTACGTGAATTCAATCGAATACGGCTATAGCGTCACTCCGCAGATTTTCAATTCAAACACCGACGACGGCATACACCAGGTAAACCCCGATAAATCGTTCGCGAGCGTGGGATTAGGCGCATCGAGCAACGGCATCATGTCGTCGATGATGAGCACGAACATTTTCTACAAGCTGCCTGCGAACATGAGCCAGGTCGATAACCAATACGACGTCGTCGCAGGCCATTGGCCTGAAAATTACGACGAGGTCGTAGCCGTGCTCACACCGAACGGCAACGTGAGCGATTTCATGCTGTACTCCATGGGCTTGCGCGACCATAAGGAACTCGAAGAAATGGTGCGCGAGTTTGCCAACGAGGAAGAAGTGCAGGTACCCGACAACACGCTCGACCTCGACTACGACGACCTCATGAATGTGGAGTTCAAGCTCGTCAATAGCGCCGATTTCTATCAGTACGACAGCGACTACCAGGTTTGGAAAGACAAGAGCGGCGATGCCGACTATATGAAAAGCTTGGTCGACAATGGCGAGACGCTAAAGGTGTGCGGCGTGGTGAAGCCGAAAGAGGGCGAGAAAATCACTTCGCTTTCGACCGGTTTGTATTACTCGAACGATTTGATCAATCACCTTATCGACGAGGCGTCCGATAAGCAAATCGTGAAAGATCAGATGGAAAACCCTTCGACCAACGTGATTACGGGCAAGTCGTTCGCCGAAGAAGAAGATGAGGCGAAAGACGGCAACAGCTTCGACATGTCGAGCCTGTTCACGATTGATGGCGAGAAATTGCAGAGCGCATTCACTTTCGACGAAAGCGCACTGGCCGCGGGCCTTTCAAGCGCCGACCTCTCGAGCAGCATGGATTTGTCGGGAGCCAATATCGACTTGTCAAGCATGCCGGCCTTCGATGCTTCGGGTATTCAAATCGACCCGAGCAAGATTGACATGAGCCAGCTGAATTTGGACTTCAGCAACATCAAGCTCAACCTCGATGGCGCCCAGCCCGATATCAAAACCGACGTTCTTACCCAGGGCATCATGAATATCATGGGGGCGTACCCCTCTTGGCTCCAGGAGCAAATCAAGGGCGACCACCCCGAATACGATACCGATCAAAAAGCGGCAGTCGAGGCGTACCTCGCAGACCCCGCCACGAAAGCCGCCATGCAGAAGGTCATTGCCGACAGCATCGATTTCAGCGGCGTGAGCGAGCAAATCCAACAGCAGCTGCAAGAGCAGCTTTCACAACAACTGCAAGCGCAGCTTCTGCCCGCACTTTCTGCAGCTATTTCGCAGCAGCTGCAAGAGCAACTTTCCGTCGCTATGCAGTCATATATGCAAACAGCAATGACGCAGGTCATGACGCAATACGGAGCAGCGATTCAAAACCAGGTCTCATCCGCGATGGCCACCTATATGTCCACCCTTTCGGCAAATATGTCAAAAGCTATGGGCATTAACGAAAGCGCCTTCGCCGACGCATTCCAAATGAACATGAGCGAGCAGGAGCTTTCCGAACTCATGGCGAGCCTCATGTCGACCGAGCAGAGCAGCTACGATAACAACATGAAGAAGTTCGGCTGGGCCGACTACGCGAAGCCGGCGAGCATCGACATTTACCCGAAGGATTTCGAAAGCAAGCAAAGCGTGATTGACATCCTCGATGGTTACAACGACAAAATGAACGCCACTGGCGACGAAGATAAAGTCGTGAGCTATACCGACATCGTGGGCGCACTCATGAGCAGCGTGACCACAATCGTGAATATGATCAGCTACGTGCTGGTCGCGTTCGTCGCGATTTCGCTTGTGGTGAGCTCGATCATGATTGGCATCATCACCTACATCAGCGTGCTTGAACGCAAGAAAGAAATTGGCATCTTGCGCTCCATTGGTGCGAGCAAGGGAGATATCAGCCGCGTATTCAACGCCGAAACCATTATCGTCGGCTTCACCGCGGGCATTATCGGCATCGCGCTTACGGCTTTGGCCTGCATTCCCGCAAACGCAATTGTGTACTCGTTGTTTGATGTGGAAAACGTCGCGATTCTGCCGTGGCAGGCCGCAATTGCCCTGGTTGGCATAAGCGTGCTGCTCACATTCTTGGCAGGCCTCATTCCTTCAAGCGCCGCCGCGAAGAAAGACCCGGTCGAAGCTCTGAGAAGCGAATAAGGAAGCGACGGGGGGCTTCCCCAACAACCGCTAAAAGCAAGAAGCTCGTAACTACCACAGCTGCGAGCTTCCTGGCGACTATTTGAAAGAGAAGGTGCGATAACCCTGCTTCGTGCGCTTTAAGACGACCCCCAATCCCCTTGTTGCTGCAGAAGGGGATCGAGGGTCGTCTGTTAAATGATCGCTAGGCAAGACCCAGATCCTTGCAAGCTGCGTTCGCAGCAACATATCCCGTCGTGCAAGCAGCACCCTGCCCCGATCCTCCATGCAGCCCATAGGGATAGTCGTTAAACTGCATGGAACCGTTATCGATGCCGCACACAAACAAGCCCTTGATGGGGAGATCGTCGTGTCCGATCGCCCGCGCCTCATGATCTCCTCGCACGCCGCCACAGGTGCTATAGGCGCAAGCCTCGACCTGAACCGCATAAAATGGCTTCTTTTCTAGAGGCGTCATGAGCGCGGGGTCGGCTCCAAGGGGGTCATGAGAGCCGTCCCCCTTCGCTCTATTATTGTAGTCTTCCATCGTTGCAGCCAATGCTTCCGAGTCAACTCCCATAAGCTCGGCAAGCTCCTCGAAGCTATCGGCCTTCCAAACAAAGTCGCTGCCTTCAACCGAGGATCGGAGCTCTCCGCTCCCAACACCCATGAAGGCAACGAACTCATTGAGTTTATCCTCGCCCTCGTAGGCTTCAACATGCGCCTCATCGAACAAGGTAAAGACCTTCGACTGAGAAGCGATTGCCGTGTTGAGGCGGGAGGTGTCGGCGTCTTCTGCAAGTGTCTCGTTATAAAAGCGCACGCCGCTCTGATTGACCATGGGGAGCGTTTTGCCTATTTCTAGCGGATACCGATAAGAGGGCGGCCACTGAGTGAAAATCGACAGCATGCTACTCCAACTTTCTCCGCACGCCTTCGAAAGTCCGTACATTACCGCAGACGGCGCCTGGGGAAGCGCGCCTGCCGTCAGCGCCATATTGATACCGTCGCCATCTTGACCATCGAACCCCAGAAATTCAACTCGTTCACTAGGAACGCGAAGCCGCTCGGCGCACATTTCCGGGTTTTTCCCGAATCCACCCGTAGCGAGCACCGTCGCTTTGGCATTAATGCGCACGAGATCGCCGCCGTTTTTTGCGTAGACACCCCCAACTCCCTCATTGTCGAGAATGATGTTCACGGCAGGAGACTCTAGGCGAAAATCCAAATTATCGAGCGTCTCCCCATAGGCCCAAAGCGGCTTGAGCATACCCTCGCCGTTGTTTACCCAATTGCCTGCCTCGTCAAAGCAGCTCAGAAGGGCACCCTGGCCACCAGTTGACATCGAAGCCCCATGGCTTATAGCCCAATCGAGGGCTTCTCCAGAATTGTCCAGGTAGCACCAAATCCCTGGTGCATAAGCACCCCAATTGTGCCACTGCATGTAAGTTTCGAACTCGGTCTGCAAGTCTGTGGGCCCCTGCGCATCAAGCTGCTCTTGAGTGTTGTACGCAAGCGTACCCTCCGTTATCGTTGAAGTTCCTCCCTTGAGACTTGTCTTCTCAAGCCAGATTACACGAGCACCAAGCTCAGCTGCTCTAATGGCGGCATAGGTTCCAGCGGACCCTGAGCCGCACACTACGACATCGCACTCCTCCGTGCGGACCACATCCCCTTCATCCACTTCGACAAGCCGCGAAGAAAGAGGGCGATCTGCGCCCTTATGCGCACTGGTGCCCGATGCGTCGGTATCAGTCGACGGCAGGCCACCATTTGAAGGAGCGCATCCCGCGAGGCCGACTGCTGCCATGCTCGCACCAAATACTCCACCCCCAACAATAAAATCTCTGCGCGATATCGCCTTGTCCATTTTTGATCCTCCTCTTTCTTAACTGAGTTATTGCATGTGCGATTTTGGGCTCATGGGCCATCGTCCAACTCGTCTATCGACAAAACGTTGACGGCGCCTATTCGAAATCGCACTTACGTATGAAAACGCAGGTATTGGATTTTGAGGATGCAGATTGAGATTGATTGCAGACACGGAAGGGTTGAAAAAACGGTTGATGAAGCGCATTGCGCACTTCAAGCTATTCCTCGCCTTCGCACTCCACTTCCTCAAAGTGCGATTACCTCGGGTTTTCCAGGCTTAATCGGTATAAAATAGACCGAGAGGCAGTTCTATGATGCGAAACCATTCGGGGGGGGCGAACGTGGCCAAGGCGGTGACGGTAAATCAGATTCGCAACGTGCTTTTTGCTCTCGCTCTGGCTTTTGCTTGCGCTTGGATGCTCGACCCTTCTGCCGCAATTCCGGCAGGATTCGCTTCACTCGTATCCTTTTCCCAATATTCCCATCTCCTTGTAACGTCGCTCGCATTCGGCGTCTTGGCCCTGTTTCACCGCCAAACCAGCACTTTCCTCAGCAGTAAGGCGTTCGTTGTTGCCTCCTGCTCACTGTGCTTTCTCGGTTTTTTTGGCGCCTGGGCGTGCTCATTGCAGCCGGAAACTTTCCAGGGAGTTCTACCCTTCGCTTGTCTTTGCGTAACGGCGCTCTGCCGAGCCTCTCTGCTCATCTCGTGCCTCAAGGCGCTTGCGGGGCTCCCTCTCGTCGACTGCCTTTTAACGCTCATTGCTTGGCAGTTTTTTGTAGGCATACTGCGGGCACTCTCCACTTTGCTTCCGCCACTTGCCATATCCTGTATTGCGCCCCTCGCAATCGCCCTCTGCCTCACGAGAAAAACCTCTATTGCGCTCTGGCGCGAAAACCCTACGGCTACTTCGCCCTCGGAAGAGGCCGGCAAAATTGAGCCGCGCAGTTTCTTTCCCATTGCGCGCTTGCTGCTCATTTATTCGCTTATCATCTTCACCATTCAAACGCTACAAGGCTTTGCCCTCACGCCCGTAGCTAGTGTTTCCTACTTCGGGCTCTTTATCGCCATTGCGGTTACCTCAATCGCCCTCGCGGTAAACGGAAGAATCGTTCGCATCAAGCAGCTCTATGACGCATCGCTCGCCATTCTGGAATTGGCAATCATAGTTTTCGCTATAGGAGCTGGGTGTTCCTACGAAATTGCTTCGATTCTTCTCGATGCCTCCTATATGACTTTTTCGACATTCTTCTTCACCATACTGTGCAATCTCTGCCAAAGAAGAGGAAACAACCCAGTCTTTGTTTTCTCGCTTGCCTATCTTGCAGAGCAACTCGCCGCTTTTCTAGGAGAAGCTTTCTCGGGCATGATAGGGCCTGGCGTGCATGCGTTGCCCCTCGTCCTACTCGCAGGATTAGGAGCCATTGCGTTCGTCTATCTTTCTCCTCTCAGAGATGGAAGTCTCGAGAGGAGCACCGATCCAGCAAAGGCGCAGTACGTCGATCCGGCACGTTATTACACCATACTCGCCGAAACCTGCACATCGGTTGCCATGCAGTGCTCTCTGACTAAGCGCGAGGGAGACGTACTCCTTCTCCTCGCCCAGAGAAAAACGTTAGCGCAAATTAGCGACGATCTGGTGGTAGGCCTCGCTACGGTGAAGACCCACACTCACAACATTTATAAAAAAATTAGGTGTCCACAGCAAACAGGAGCTGTACCAGTTTCTTGGCCTGGAAAACCTATCCTATTCCGCCAAATCCTCCACGAAGCCCACGCGGTAGTTCTTGAAGATGACCTCGCCTTCCCCCTGGGTGGCGTCAGGGTTCACGTCAGCCTCGATGCGGAAGTCGCCGTCGGCGTTCTCGTCCAGAAAGATCTGGCGCACATGCCAGAGGTGCTGTTCGGCTTCGGGGCTCTCGTCGATGGAGAGGTAGGCGGTGCGCCCCGTGGCATGAGGAATAATCGAACAGAAAGCGTTTCCGCAGGTAAAAGATGCGAAACACTTGCAAACCGCATTGTTTCTTGGCGACATTCTTTGTCACCGATGACGCCATTTTTCTGTAATACAAGCAGTTTATTTGAGCGTAAAACCAAAAGGAGAACCCTCCTGAGCTGGTGTTTTCAGGAGGGTTCTGTTTGTCACAAACCGATACGTTATTGTATCGCTATCTATTCCCACTCAATAAGAAAGGGTGGCAAGATTACCCAGCCACCCCATAGCGCTCATTTTCGACGCGCCCCATATGAGCCCGTTAAGTATAATGGCGCATCGTTTAGTCGGCGTACCCATTCGGGTTCATCGACTGCCAACGCCACGAATCGGCACACATGCGATCGAGGTCGTATTCCGCAACCCAGCCGAACACGTCTTTGGCCTTCTGCGGGTCGGCGTAGTTTTCCGCAACATCGCCAGCGCGGCGCGGCTGAATATCGACCGGGAGCTCACGACCGCACGCACGGCTGAACGCGGCCACCACATCGAGCACGCTCGAACCTTTGCCGGTGCCGAGGTTCACGACTTCGACGCCCGTCTTGCCGTCCATCCAGTTGAGCGCAGCAACATGGCCGCGTGCCAGGTCGACTACATGGATATAATCGCGCACACCCGTGCCGTCGGGCGTGGGGTAATCATTGCCAAACACGCGAACGGCCTTCATTTTGCCAATCGCGACCTGCGCGACATACGGCACGAGATTGTTCGGAATGCCCTTCGGATCTTCGCCGATAAGGCCGCTTTCGTGCGCGCCAATGGGATTGAAGTAACGAAGCAACACGACATCCCATTCGAGGTCGGCGGTGTGCAGGTCGGTAAGAATCTGCTCGATCATCCACTTCGTCCAACCGTAAGGGTTTGTGGCCGGCTTCTTTTCCGCAGCTTCGCTCAAAGGCACGCTATCGGGCTCGCCATACACCGTTGCGCTCGAGCTGAACACAATGCGCTTGCAGCCATGCTTGCGCATAACGTCGCACAGAATGAGCGTGTTGGTGATGTTGTTGTAGTAATACTCGAGCGGCTTTTCGACGCTCTCGCCCACGGCCTTGAAGCCCGCGAAATGAATAACGCCGTAAATATCGTTTTCGGCGAAGATGCGCTCGAGCGCGTCACGATTGAGCACGTTGTCCTCGTAGAACTTCATGCGCTCGGAAGCACCCGCCGGAGCTTTGCCGTCGGCTTCCGCCTGCTTCACGATTTGAGCGATGCGATTAACGGCCTTCTCGCAGGAATTCGACAGGTCGTCGATAATGACCACGCCATAGCCAGCCTGGAGCAGCTCAACGCACGTATGGCTGCCAATAAAGCCAGCGCCGCCGGTAACCAGGATATTCTTAATATCAGACATATACGTCCCCTTCTTGGTTGGAAACCGCCAAGCGAAACCGCGCGACGGCATTACGCACAACCACCTCGATACGCGAGATTGTGAACGACGTTATTCTACACCGCATTTGAGGGAGCGATCCCTATCCACGGGAAACCCGTTCCACTATGCGGAACGTTGTTCCAAGGTTTGGACAAAGGCCGCCAAGCGGTTCAGGCCTTCTTCGAGATTCTCCATGCTGCAACAATACGACAGGCGCACAAATCCTTCGGCGGCAAAGCAAGAGCCCGGCACAAGCGCAACGCCCTTCTCCGCGATGAGGCGCGTGCAGAATTCATCCGAAGACATGCCGAATTTCTCGATAGAGGGGAACACATAGAAGGCGCCATCAGGCTCGACGACATCCAAGCCGATTTCCTTCAAACGCGCGAGCACATAGTTGCGGCGGCCGCGATACACTTCCCGCGCCGGCGCAACGTCTTCTTTCAACGCCCGAATCGCAGCGCGCTGCACGAACGAAGGAACCGACGACACCATATACTGGTGCATTTTTGCGATTTCCGCCGAAATCGGAGCATCGGCCGCAACCCAACCAAGACGCCAGCCGGTCATGGCGTAAGGCTTCGAAAAACTGTCGCACATGATAATGCGATCGCGCAGTTCGCCATAGCAGCTCGCAAGGCCAAGGTGTATGCCTTCGTCACTCTTGTATACACCCTCATAGACAAGGCTCGTGTACACATCGTCGCAGATAACGAACACGTCGTGCGCCTTGGCGAATTTCGCAACCGCATCCAAGGAACGCGGGTTGAGCACGCAGCCCGTGGGATTGTTCGGAGACGTGAGCACGATTGCCTTCGTGCAATCGGTAGCGGCCGCCTCGAGCTGCTCCAACGTGAGCTGGAATTTCGTTGGGCGCGTATCGACGGGAATGAACGTCGCACGATTCACCGAGATGATCGATTCATACAAGCCAAACGCCGGCGTGGGCACAATTACCTGATCGCCAGGATTCAGAATGCTCGAAAGCGCCGCGAACAACGCTTCGGTTGCACCGCAAGTCACGACGATTTCGTCTTCGCCGTAAGCGAGATTGCGCTTTTCCATATGAGCCGAAATCGCACGCCTCAATTCCACCGTACCGTTGTTGGGCGGATAGTGCGTTTCGTTTGCCGCAAGGGACTTCGCGACTTCTTCCTTCACGGCATCGGCGGTATTGCCGTCAGGTTCGCCGAGCGTAAGCAGAATGCACCCAGGCGTCTGCTTCGCAAACGCCGTAATGCGGCGAATGCCCGAAGGCTGCAGCTGCGCAAGCGCGGTATTGGTGGTCAGGGCCATAAGATTCCTTCCGTACGCACATCTTCCAGCATTGTACGCGCCCTTTCCGCAGACGCGACGAAGCCTTAAGAAAGAAATAGGCCGCCGAAGCGGCCTTTCTGGCAGAGAATTGCGGTTGTGAACGGTTGTTTTGGCGCTCTCGCATTCTCCTTAAATGGCAACACTGGTTTGACCTGGGGTTATGCGAAATGCTTTTCAGAACACCCGCTATATCGAGCGTTTGAATCGTTCACAACCGCAAATTCGTGCCAAAATTCAGCAAAACGGGACTAATTTCGGTCGGCGATGTCGACATACTCGCGTGCGTGGCCCGTCTTCTTAAACGCGGGGCGCATGATGCGCTTGCCCGAGACGATTTCCTCAAAACGGTGCGCGCTCCAACCTGCCATACGAGCGCTTGCGAACATCGGCGTGAGCAATTCGCGGGGAATGCCCAGCGTAGAGTACACGCAGCCGCTATAAAGGTCGACGTTCGCGCAAATATCTTTGCTCTTGCCAGCCTCGGCGAGCAGCTGCGGCGCCAGGCGCTCGATAATCTCGAGCAAGCGGAATTCCGCTTCGTGCTCAGTGCCCGCAACCAAGCGTTCCGCATATTTATGGAGCAACTCGGCGCGCGGGTCGGAAAGCGTATACACCGCATGGCCCATGCCATAGATAAGGCCCGTGCGGTCGTAAGCTTCCTTGCGCACGATTTTGCGCAGGTAATCGGCCACCTGACCTTCGTCGGTAATGTCGGCGACGTGTTGCTTGATGTCGTCGGTCATGCGAAGCGTGCGATTGTTTGCACCGCCATGGCGCGCACCTTTCAAGCTACCGATTGCCGCAGCGTAAGCGGAATACGGATCGGTATCGGCGCTCGTAACAGCGCGGCAGGTAAACGTCGAGTTATTGCCGCCGCCGTGCTCAGCATGCAGCATGAGCATAATGTCGAGCGTTTTCGCCTCAGTATCGGTGAATTGTCGATCGGGACGAAGCATCGACAGGATAGTCTCGGCGGTCGACTGTCCTGGAATGTAATGGTGGATGAACATGGAGTCGCCGAAAAATTTATCGCGCATCACATGATAGGAAAGCACCATGATGCGCGGAAGGCGCGAAAGCAGCATGATGGCCGTGTCGATTTCATGCTCCGAGCTGCGATTTTCCGCTTCATCATCGAAGGCGTACAGCTGCAGCACCGCGCGGCTCATAGCGTTCATCAAATCGCGTGTGGGCGGCTTCATGATGTAATTCGCCGTGAAGCCATCGGGCAGGTCGCGCTGGGCGGCGATAAGGTCGTTGAAGGTTTTCAGTTGCTCGGCCGTAGGAAGCTCGCCCGCCATAAGCAGGTACGCCGTCTCCTCGAAGCCGAAACGGTTTTCAGCAACAGCATGGTCGACCAAATCGGAAATGCTGTAGCCGCGATATGACAAGCGTCCGCGGTCGGGAACTTTATCGCCCTCGGAAACAACGTAGCCATGCACGTTCGAGATATTTGTAACGCCAACCACAACGCCCGTGCCGTCGGCATTGCGCAAGCCTCGCTTGATATCGTAAGTGGTGTAATAACACGGATCGATTGAATGGCATTTCTCAAAGTCGGTGTAAAGCGGCAAGCTTTCCTTCATGAGCATCAACCCTCCCGGCGCCAGAAGCGCCCACAATTTACTGCGAAAGAAAAGTGTATGACGAGCTTAGCGCAGTTCAGACGGCATATCGGTAAACGAAATACACTTGTAACGTAGCGGTGCGCCACCGCTTGACCCCACGAATGGGAAAGCGGCGGCGAGTTATCGCGCCACGTTTAAATCAAATGAGCGAACAGACCGCTGCGAAGCTTCGGTTCAAACCACGTCGACTTCGGCGGCATGAGGCGATCGGCGTCGGCCACATTGAGCAGCTCGTCAATCGACGTGGGGAACATTGCGAACGCCACAGCGGGGCCATCGCCGCGCGCATCGATGCGGTTCACCTTGCGTTCGAGCTTGCGCAGGCCACGAATTCCGCCCACGAACTCAATGCGCTCGTCGGTACGAGGGTCGCCGATTCCCAGAATGGGCGCGAGCACCTTTTCCTGAAGAATCGAAACATCGAGGCCGTCAACGGGGTCGCTGCTCTCGAATTCGGGCTTCACGCCAAGGCCGTACCACTCGCGGTCGAGATACATTCCCACTGCGCCCTTATCGATTGGCTCGAGCTGGGATTCTTGCGTATGGATAATCTCGAACGGGCCGTTTTCGCCAGCGAGGGCATTCAGGAATTCATCCTTGGTGAGGCCGTTGAGGTCGCGCACCACGCGGTTGTAGGCAAGAATCGAAAGCTGCGACGCAGGGAAGAGCACGCTCATGAAGTAATTGAATTCTTCGGTTCCGTCGTAACCCGGATTCGCCTCACGGCGCGCCAAGCCGACTTTCACGGCTGACGCCGCTCGATGGTGGCCGTCGGCAATATACGCGCACGGCACCTTGGCAAACGCCGCGACCAAACCGGCATACGCTTGAGAGCAGGCGGCTTCCTCAGACGCTGCAGCCATGCGCCACACGCGATGCGTGACGCCATCTTCACCAGTGAAATCGTAGAGCGGCGCGGTTTTTTTCACGGCCGCGACCAAAATATCGATTACATCGGAATCGCGATACGTCAGGAAAATAGGGCCCGTTTGCGCATCGAGGGCATCGATGTGGCGAATGCGGTCAAGTTCCTTCTTCTCGAGCGTGTTCTCATGCTTCTTGATAACGTTCTCGAGGTAATCATCGATCGCGCAGCACGCAACGACACCCGTTTGCGAGCGCTCATTCATCGTGAGCTCATACAAATAGAAGCACGGCGCAGGCTCGGTGACGAACGTGCCATCGGCGCGGCGTGCATCGAAGAGCTCACGAGCTTTCGCATACACCTCGGGGGCATACATATCGGCATCGGCCGGAAATTGCGTTTCAGGGCGATCGATATTCAGGAAAGAAAGCGGCTCACCATCAACGGCGGCGACGGCCTCGGCTCGGTCGTATACGTCGTAAGGAAGCGCCGCGACCTGGTCGGCGACACTTGCAGTTGGTCGAACAGCAGCAAACGGTTTAACAATCATAGGAAAACTCCCTTGCCTCAAATGGATCGGAGGACAGTCCTCCGATCCATAGTTGCATTAAAACGCTGGCCAAACGAAAGTCAGCGAGCTTGGGTTCTGGCGAGTGCAATTCGGGCGCGGCCGAGGCGAAGCATACTTCGGTACGTGAGCTGTTGAATATGTCTCATGGCATATTCAATCCCAAACTTCTGCGCCCGAGCGGACGCCGCCCAGCTTAGCTGGCCATCACCGCCCGAAGTGCGCCGTCAGAACCCGGCGCGGTGTCGAGCACTTGCGTCGTTCGACAGAACGACGCAACCTATTTGATAACGCGCACGCGATAGATGCTCGGAATCTGCTTCAGAGCCTCGATGGTCTCGTCGTCGAGATGCTCATCGGTATCGAACATAGTGTAGGCATTCTCGCCGGCGCTTTCATTCATCATACGCTGCACATTGGCATTATCTCGAGCGAGCACTGCCGTAATTTGCCCGATCATATTCGGAACATTCGCATGCAGGCAAGCCACACGGCTCGCCGCACGTGCTTTGCCCATGGAGCAGGTGGGATAGTTTACCGAATTGGCAATATTGCCGTTCTCCAAGTAATCTTTAAGCTCGGAAATTGCCATATCGGCGCAATTCGCTTCAGCTTCGCCCGTGCCAGCACCAGAATGGGTGGTAATGAACGTGTTCGGCATAAGCACGGTTTTCTGGGTCGCGAAGTCGGTCGCAAACCATGCGATTCTGCCAGCACGCAGGGCGGCATCCACGGCATCCTCGTCGACGATGGTTTCGCGGGAATAGTTGATGAGCACGGCATCGGGAGCAAGCAGGTTCAGCTGCTCCTCGCCAATCATATGAATCGTGTCGGCCTTCGAGGGCACATGTAGCGTGAGGTAATCGCGGTCGCGGCACGCATCCTCGAGCGTCGATACGCGCTGAACCTTCTGGGAAAGCGCCCACGCATGCTCGACGGAGATAAACGGATCGTAGCCATACACGTCCATCCCCAGATCGGCACAGGCGTTGGCGACCTTCGAGCCCACGTTGCCCAAACCGATAACGGCAATGCTCTTGCCCTTCAGCTCGCGGCCGACGAATGCCTTCTTCGCCTTTTCCGCATTTACGAAAATATCGGGGTCGGCAGCGTTTTCACGCACCCAATTCATCGATTGCACAACACCACGGCTCGAAAGCACGAGCATCGCCAAAACGAGCTCTTTTACGGCATTGGAATTCGCGCCCGGCGAATTGAACACCACGACGCCCTTCTTAGCGTATTCCTCAATGGGAATATTGTTTACACCGGCGCCGCAACGCGCGATGGCGCGAATGCTTTCAGGTAGCTCATAGCCATGCAGGTCGGTCGAACGCATGAGAATCGCATCGGCTTTTTCGGCTTCGGTCACGAACTCGTAACCGTCACCAAAGGTAACCTGGCCGTCTTTCGTGATGTCGTCGATGGTTTTGATATAGCGCATGGAAATCTCCTTTTAGATTATCGAACCCGCATGCCAAATTCAACGGAAGTCCTCGATTTCCGAAGACCGTGGCGACCCGTCGATTCCCTGGCAGATTCAAGGTTCGCATTACAACAATGATTATGCGTCGAGTATGACCACCCACCAAGCGCCCGGCCAGTCAAAGGGCGGTGGGCGCACGCCGAAAGGCGTACGCGGGTGTGCGAATCAAGCCTGGCAACGCCACGCTTGAGAAGAAAATGAATTTGGGGCGAGGTCTCGCCCTAGATAGATCGCGAACTCGCGGGGTTGCGCAATTCAAAGTCACGCATGAAGTCAACGAGCGCCTGCACGCCCTCAATAGGCATGGCGTTGTAAATGCTCGCACGCATTCCGCCCACGCTGCGGTGACCCTTAATATTCTTCAGACCGGAGGCATCGGCTTCCGCGATGAATTTCGCATCAAGTTCAGCGTTGCCCGTAACGAACGGCACATTCATAAGAGAACGGTCTTCCTTGCGAGCGGTGCCATGGAACACATCGCTCTCGTCGAGCGCGTTATAAAGCAACTGAGCCTTGGCGACGTTGATGTCGCGCATGCCCTCAAGACCACCTTGTGCCTTAATCCACTTGAAAACTTTTCCGCATACGTAAATCGCGTAGCACGGCGGGGTGTTATACATGCTGCCACCGTCGACATGCGTTTTGTATTGCAACATCGTGGGAACGCTGGGCAAATCATCGGTGGGGATAAGATCGTCGCGAATAATAGCAATCGTGACACCCGCAGGACCCACGTTCTTCTGAGCGCCACCATAAATGATGCCGTACTTGGCCACATCGATAGGCTCGCTCAAAAAGCACGACGAAACATCGGACACCAGCGGCACGTCGCCCGTTTTGGGCAGCGCGTGGTATTTGGTGCCATAGATGGTCTCGTTTTCGCAGATGTACACGTAATCGGCGTTCGGATTCACCTGCAGCTCGGCCACATTGGGCACATAGCTGAAATTATCATCGGAAGAATCACCCAGAATACGGGCATCGCCAAAGCGCTTCGCTTCTTGGTAGGCCTTTTTGCTCCAAGAGCCGCTCACGATATACTCGGCAAAACCGCCGCGCATAAGGTTCAGGGGCACCATGGCGAACTGCGTAGAACCGCCGCCCTGCAAGAACAGCACCTTATAGTTATCAGGGATACCCATGAGGTCGCGCAAATCGGCTTCAGCCTCTTCGATAATCGCCTTGAAAGCTGAAGATCGGTGGCTCATCTCCATTACCGACATACCGCAACCGCGATAATCGAGCATTTC
>CAKUEV010000008.1 GCA_934646845.1 uncultured Slackia sp. | reverse complement strand
AAGTGGTCCGCCTTCTTCGCTAAACTCTTCAATTGGGAAGTCCATGGTTTCGCCAGTGAAGTCGATAAGAGACTCTGCCTCCAAGTCGCCAAGGAGAACGCCCGGTTCGTTCATCAGATATTCTTCTCCCACCTGCAGCTCAAGAGCCGGCTCTCCGACATATAGGACTGGCTTGAGTTGAATGGAGCCATCAATCGAGCCAGGTTCAAAAACATGGTGAAACTTCGCTGCTAACCTGGGCTTTTCCACGATTTCATCAGGTTTTAGCACTCCAGCCGTAGAGAGTCTGGGGCAAGACCAAAGCAGGCATGGCAACAGCTTAGCCCCTATGGGGATAACGCCTTTCGGCCCCTTCAGTTCTTCTGGATACTCGATTATTACGGTTTTTTCGATAATTAGCCCATCTTTTCTGGGCTGCCAAACATCGGCTGCGTCGATGAGCCTGCCTGATTTCCCCGAGCAAAGTTGTAGCTGGCATTCCAACCCATCTGGGGCGGTATAGCCAAAGGAATATTCAGATGCTTTGTAAGCGCTCTTGTCCAACAGCGATTCGTTTAAGCGCGGGAAGAAATGGACGTTGCTCATTCTCTCTTACACCGCCTTCACAGCTAGCTCAATGGTTTTATCGGCGGATCTCAGTTTAAGAATCCCCTTTATCTCCTGACCAGGAATTGCGCATTCGACGAAAAGCTGCGTTGGCAAGTTTCCGATTTCCATGATTTCCGCAGAAAGGGGACCATCGCTGAGGCGCGAACCGAAGGCTTTGCACAAGACGGTGAATTCTTCCCCGACCAAATTGGTAAGACCGACGGTCGCAGATTCGATGGCGGCAGGAAAAGCGGTGCCTATGTCGCGAGCCCAGACTTCCGGAGAGACAGTGCCACCTTCTGACTGCGCTTCAATTTTGATCAAGCGGGCGTCCTTTTCTCCCATACCGATTGCGAAAGGAAGGACGAGCAATCCCTCTTCCCACTCGGGAGTTCCTGTCTCGAAATACATTCGAGCCCCACCAGGCGACCCGCCCAGACCACTGCCGCCTGGCTTTCGTCTTGGTTTTGCGGCATACCCCCTTGGCGGCATAAGGGCCTTCCCAATCCAGCCCGAGAGACGGCTAGCCGAGGCGTTAACCATCGAGGCATCGGCAGACTTCATTCCATCGGCAATCTTTCTTGAAACACCAGCTTTAATCTTGCCTATAAGCTTGAACTTAGCCTTGTCTTCCCAGCTTGCATGGTCGGATTCTTCGCATTTCCTTAGATACCCACCTAAGTTGTAATAAGTTTCACGCCGTAGTCCCTCAAAGTCCTTCTCGAACTCATTGTCGACTCTCGGAACAAAGAAAGCGAATATATACTCATCATCAGAAGATCCAGCGTTCTTCGCTGGCGCTTTGACGTTTTTTGACCAAGTTCCATCTGTGGAGTAGGCAATCACCATACCTGGCTCTCGTGCAAACATGACAATGGGTTCGTTTTCATCATCGTTGTTCTTGAAGTTTCCAGTCAGAATGTACGGGCTGATGCCTGCATGGGACCCATAGAGCTCCCTGCTAGAAAGCTTGACGTATGCGACATAGCCAACGTTTTCTCTGGACAACCCTTCTTTTCTGACATTAATTCCCTTGCACTTGATGGAAGAAACGTCAGATACGTAGTCTTTTCCCTTGCATTTGAACACAGGATTCATGCTATCGTCATTTTTTAGAGGAACGTCATTTACTGTGGCCCTTATCCACTTGCTGCCATCTTCAAGCTCTTCAAGATGCTTATTTCTCAAGCGAGGAGCGTACCACTTTTGAATTGCGTGAATCAGATACTCGGGGACGGAATCCTTCCAGATACACCTGTTGAGCTCGTCTTCTGTTGCTCCGTCACTGGGAATGACGTCCTCTAGCAATTTTTTCTCATCGATAAATGGAATGATTACAGAAGTGCCCGTATCTTTTTCTTTAAACGGTTTTAGCCTAAAGATTTCCAGGAACTCCTTGATTGCATCTGGAGAAGTTATCGGCCAAACAACCCCATCGTTATGCCCAGATTGTCCCCACCATGCGCGGCCAGTGGGATTTTTTACAAGTTCACGAAGAACGGAATCCTCTGAGGATTGGTCCTCAACCATAGTGATGATTAGCCTCTCCTCAGGGAGCCCAAATCCATCGTCCGCAATCTTTGTGTAGTAGATTACGATGCCGGCGCCACTTACGCGGTAATAAACCGACTTTCCAAATCCCCAGTTACCGCCAGCACCTTCTTGAGTTTGGTTAATGCCAGAGTCAAAAATTAGCTTGTAATAATTTCCGTGGTCAGTATCGACTAGCTCGTCACTCTTATAAGGACCTGTCAACCCTGAAGTTTTGCTGTCCCTGATTTCGAGATAATGCGAACCTGACGCGTACCTCCTCCTCAAGTGCTCGCCAACCGCCCCAAGATGCCCTAACAGCTCTTTGGGATCGAATTCCTCGAATCTATAGTCGATACGAAAGTTCTTCCCTTCCATGCCGATTGAGGCGTCGGAACTATTTTGTATCGATTCTCGTACAAGCAAATCAAGCTCAGGGAGCTTTTCGGTTTGAAGAGACTTCAAGAAAGTGCTTCCGTAAACAGGACTATCATATCCAGCCGAAGGAATCAAAGGTTCACCAAACAAACTCATGATAATCACCTAGCCATGTCAATCCAATATGCAGAAACGCTTCCGCCAGAATGCTTGTCACCAGGGACAATTACCGAAAAGCTGATAATATCGTCATCCGTCCCAACTGGCTCTCTTGTTTGAGAGCATTTGGTTGACGCGGAATCTATCCTGTAGATAAGAAGCAGCGGAATCTTTGCCAACCCTAGCTTCGCCCTTTTCCCAACGGCATCTTTGTTCTTGCCGCCCTCCATGAGGACTCTTTTATCCTCTGGCGATAAAGTATCAAATTCAATATCGCATAGTGCGTCCGACCCCGACCGCATTGAGCCAACATCAATCCAGTCCTGAATTCTTTTCAACTTCGTACGCTCAACTCTTGGAAGAGAGCTGGCGCCTTCACAGCTCCACAACCCCGAAGGAGAACTGGCTTTTCCCACGACAGCTACATTCCAGTACTCAATTCGCTCTTCTTCTACGCCGCGAAGCCAATCACAAAAAATGTTAACGTCCTTTCGGGTGATACCAGAATGGGACGAAATAGAGAAATCCGACAAATAAGTAAGTACTACGTCGTTCGTAACTCCACGCCAAACAACGGCACCATTCATCTCGACGGGTTCAATCCTCTCGGACAGCAAGGTCAGAAAACCACCTGTCGCTACGATATTCTTTTTAAGCTGAGCTGAATCATTGTCAAATTCGGTAATCTCATATGTGTAGCCAGTAAAGTCATATGAACACGAATCCGCCATCTGCATTTTCTTTTTTGAACTCAGTGCGAATTTCTTCACCTCTGGCATCGCCAGAACCTTAATACCTAGTTGATCAGGACGAATCTGATCAACCTCAAACCTCTTGATTTCCTCTTTTAGATTCATCTCCACTTTGGTAAGAGCCCTAAATTTCGCACGCACTTCTTCGGTCAGCCAGATTCGCTGAAGAAGCTCGAAGCCCCTCCGATAGCCGAACCAACGAGCCATTTGCATTAACGTATCCGCTTGTCCAGAGTTTCTTGTGAAATACGTACACGTCAGGCCTTCGATAGTTAGGCCTCTGGCGAGAGTGTTTCCTCCAATGACGATAAACACGGGGGCTTGCTTCATATTTTTGAGAGATTCTTTGCAAGGATAAAGAACTCGCATCTTCGTGTTTTCAGGCGCATCCTTGTCGGCATAGCAGTTGTCAATACAGATATTAATACCCGTTGAATAGGAAGGTTCCCCGTCGCCTGCAATTTCTATATTGCCTACATCCGCCAACAGCTTTCTGATTTCCGGCTCAAGAAGTTTATATTCCACATATGTAGACGGCATTGTAGACAGCAAACCGTATCCAGAAAAATCTCGCGAGAAGTCATCATATGTAAATCTACGAGTTTCTTCCTCATAAACCCCTTCACATCGCCTTATCAATTCATCAGCATCGGACTTTACAAGGAAATCTCTGACCATGTTATAGTCAACCTTGTGATGAATGCCACGATTGGAAGTGTGAACAAGCATCGATATCGGTTTTTTATGCCCTCTAACACGCAGAGACGCTGCAGCACAGAGGAACCAGCACAACGCTCTTTGCATTTCAAGCGGAGAGGTGCCCCCACCACAATCGTGCGCGTCCTTCAAATCCAAAACGTCAGATTCTGGGATAATTCTCACCACATCGATTCCTGGCGACAAGCAGTGTCCATTTTCATCAAGATACTCTGGGTTGCCAAAAATAACGTTTGCACCGAAGTACTCATCTGGAGCGGTTAAGGAGTGTATGAAATCCTTTGGATACAGTGATTCTCCAGGTGGCTCGTTCAGGACGTTTGCGTACGGAGTTGCCGTGTAGCTGATGTAGTTGATAGCCTGCATCTTTACATCGGGCTTGCTTCCATCCGAAAGAAGGCCGTTCGCAAGACACACAATGAGTCGATTTATTTCTTTTCGACTTTGCTCAAACTCCTCAGCATCCTCGCCATCCAAGATGGTCGCAGTGTTAACGCTGGCTTGATCCGCTTCGTCATCAATTACTAGAACACGCATTCTGCGCGCTCTATCTTTGTCGCCATACAACCAGTTGATAAGTTTTGTTAGCCTCCCCTTTTGCTTAAGGCAGGCAATCACATAACGAGTCCCGTAAGTATGATCGCCAAAGCTATTTAGCTTTAGTTGACTTGACGCCATTGCTGACTCATCGCCTGCAAGATCAATGTGCTTCCACGATATTCCTGACGTGTTTTGCAGATCGCCCTTAAATCTGTCCCTTGTTTGGACCCGTAAATTTTCAATCGTTCCAGAAAGAATGATGAATATATTCCAATAGGTATCGGCAGCCATGGAGACCAAGGCCTCCATGTTTACTGTTTTTCCAGACTGAACGCTGCCATACACGAGGCCCTTCACTGTCCCAGAATCGCGCGTATCATGGGAAAGACGATATAGAACGCTCTTTCCGCTAGATTCAATCTCCCTCATAGACTTCTGGCTAAAGCCAGCCTTCAAGAGGTTCGCTTTTAAAGCCCTCCAGCTAGAGCTTTGTCCGCTCAGCAATGTGGAGAGGTCTTCCTCAATCTTTATTGGTCCGAGTGTTGCCGACCCGATCTCAATAGGAATTGGATTCTGTTTTCGGAAATCGTCCACATACAGCGACCAACATTCGAGAGTGAGAGACTCGTCCCAGAACTCATCCTCCTGAAGCCTCTCCAACTCATCTTGAGCGCTTTCCTCATCGGATTGGCCAAAGAGTTTGATCTGGTCAATAGAAAACCCGCTTTCTAACGCTTCCGCAATATACGCATCGTACATTTCCGTTTGCACCATCATGATTCTAACAATCCCTTAAGATAGCTCTTATATTCATCAGCCAGGCTTTTTGGCCCCGCAATCTTCACCGTGTTTCCCATGTCGGCAATCCAGCCGAAGAGCTGCTCGCCCTTGAGAACCTTCACGAAGGCCTTGGCGGTCTCGTCATCCACCTTGCGTCGCCGAAACGATTCAGGACGATCTCGGCCTTGTCGACCCTCACCACGAGACGGACAGCGCCCTCTCGTGGTCGCTGGCGAGCAGCTTGTTGTTGGTGACGAGCGCGTTGCTCCGCCTCACCGTGAGCGCCTTGCTGAATTGCACTGGGTTCCTCTGATAGGAGTGGATGTCGCAGCCGAATTCCCTGAGCACCTCGATGTCGCGGTAGACGCTCTTGCGCTCCGCCTTGATGCCGAACTGCTCCAGCCTCTCTATGATTCGCTTCATCGAAAGGCCGTGCCCGGCGTCGGTCTCCTCCTCGAGGATCTGCTTGACATAGAGGGTCTTAAGCTCGGCCTTGTTGTTGTACGCCATCGGACGCCACCGCCTGCCACTCAGATTGTCGGACAAACATATGTTGTCATTCTACCGCTAAGTAATCGGTTCTGACTAAGGGGTGCCCCATAGTGTCGCCTCATGCCCCCAGCGGCTCCTACTTCTGAGAGGCGATTCTTCGTTACCACCCCCTTATCCGTATAGGGGCTCTTTTTTCTGCCTATAGCATAGACCCCCCATCATAAGGAAAAGTGCATTACAAGAAGCTATTCGGTCGATAGCAAGGAACTGTTCGACCCCTCCCCCCATATTCAGCATAAAAAGAAAGTCTCCGGCATAATGCCAGAGCCTTTAGACAAGCAGACAAAAGGAAGGCCCTGAGGCGAGGTTGTTTTTAAATTCGCCATCGAACGCGATATGAGATCTCGCTACACAATCCGAGCATCCACCTCGCGCACGACGGGCATACCCGAGCCATCCAGCTCAATCACATTCAGGCTCTCGATGAAATCAACAGTCGGAAACGCGTTTCGTGCGTCAGACAGCCATGCGCAAGGGAACGCCACCACCTGCGTCGACTCGTCGTAATCAACAAAACGCACGGCCGTCGAGGGCGCTTCATTCGCGGCGCTCCGCTCGGCTGCCGCAGCCTGCTCGCCCGCTGCGACCCGCTCGTTTTCCGCAAGCCACTCGGCCGCCGCAGCCCGCTCGCCAACCAAGATCCGCTCGCTCGTCGCATCCCGTTCCGCTGCGACAGGGCTCTTCCCCAAAGCCCAGCCGAGAACCGTGCTCGCATCGTCGCCAACAGCCTTCACGCACTTCAGGAAATAATCCCCTTCGTCAAAATGGAGCCAGCCATGCGCCGCCGCGAAAGCCTTGTCAAGCAGGAAACCCTTATTCTGCTGGTAAATCTGGCCCGTATTCTTATTATCGAGCGAGCAATAGTGCACCCCGAGCTTCAGGCCCCGCTCAAAGGCGAACCGCATAAGCTCCAGGCATTCCGCCTCGCTGCCCGCGATGGGCAGCCCGCCCGCATACCAGTAGTTGTACAGAATGGGATACGGGTTTTGGCGAAGTTCCAATCCGCGCTGCGCAAACGCCTCGGCATTGCACAGCGGGAAGCCGAATTCCAGCAAATTCACGCCGCGAACGCCCATCTCGTCAAGACGCACCAGAAGCTCTTTCATCGCCGGCCCATCATGCGGCCCAACAGGCATTTCGACCATAACATCGGGAATGAAGGCAACTGCGCGTTCAATCGCGTCGAGCGTACGCGCGTGCTCGGGCGCAAGGGCCTCGTCGCCGTCAAGCTTCACGCTAAAGCGAATCTCATCCAAGCCGCGATCGCGCAGCTCCGCCAAGCACGCATCGTCAAGAAAATCACCGCACGTATACAGGCGCACGTGCGCCTGCGGGTACAGCTCGCGCGCCGCATCGAGGAATGCGTACACATCGCTTTTGAACAGCAGCGGCTCACCACCAGTAATCGCCAGGCAATCAAAGCTCGCTCCCGCGGCATGCGCCTCGCGCAGCTCGCCCGCAATGTCACGCTTGTGCGAAAGCCAATACTCGTAGTCTTCCTGATTGGGATTGAAGCAGAAATAGCAATGCCTCGAACATCTGAGCGAAACGAAGAACGTCGCCGTTCGCTCGCCCGTGCGACATGCAATGCACGCAGGCGAAATCCAGTTTCGCCACAAGCTCGCATTCCCGTTTTCGCAGTGGCAGCCGCATTGCTCCGCCACGCACGCACGCATCTCGCGAAGCTGCGTCTCCTTCGCCTCAAACGGCAAACCGAATTCCGCGACCGACTTCTCGAAGCTGGCTTTCACCACGTCAAATGCGGCAACGTATTCCTTCGCATCCACAGCATTAGCCTTCCAGCTCGCCCGAAGCAACCAACTCGCCAACGAAATCGACGTCACACGCGACAAAAGCGCGCAACGATTCGACAATCTGGAAGAACACGCCCGATTCGTCTTTGCGATAGAGTTCCTCGCTGAACGCCTCGAGCCATTCGCCCAGATGCGCCAACAAAAACGCCTGCTGGGCGCCGAGCAATTCGCGCACGCGAGCGTCATCTCCATCGGCAAACGTCTCGTACGACTCATCGGCCAAACACGCGAGGAACTGCATCATCATGGCAATATGGTCTTCGGGAAAATGGCCCTTCATTTCAGCCTCAAAGCCGTATTTCGCGTAGCGTTCGCGCACGTCGAGCGTGCTTTCCTTGAAAAGCGTCGCATCTTTGCCCAAATACGGCGACTCCCACGGGTAAACATATGAACCGCCGGGCACCATAAACAGTTTGTTAAACACGACTTTCACTGCTTCAGCGTATGCCGAATCATTCGTCTGGCGCTCGCCTAAAACGGCGCACAATTCCGCCATGCGCGTAAGGGCGTCCGAACACGTCGAATCAATCTTGATTCCCTCATCCCACGTCACAAGGCGTTTTCCCTTCGCTACGTCGGCTTCCGCCAAGCGGCCGAACACCGCGCGCGTTTGCTCGCTTGAAAGAACGCTCAACTCTTCCGCGTTCGGCTCCGCGCCAAGCGCAACGTGGAACAATCGATAGGCGTACGCCCTGTCGGCGAGCGCCATGCCAATGCACTCGATCGTATTCTCGTTCATGGATTCCCTCCTTGCGAAGCCGATTCATTCTCCCCGTTCGGCATTCATTTTCTCAATCTCGACCATTTTATAGCCCATGCACCCTTGGCAGCACAACCACGTGCGACGCAAGTGGCAATTCTCGCATTCGGGCATCGCCTTAATGCGGTACGCGGGCCGATCGATTCGCCTCATGAAATGGGCCACGAGGTCGTTGACGTTGGCGTAATCGCGAATGTCAGCCTTCTCGAACGCCGACATGCCGAAGCATCGAACCGCGCGCAAATTGGGCAGCACGTCTATGACCGGGCGGCAGAACGACTCGGTATCGACGAGCGTGCACTCATCGGCCCCATGGCGAGCCGCCAAATCGCGAAGCCACTGCCTTTCCTCGTCGGACCATATGCACCACGGGGGACGGTTGCAGTCGTAATAAGGCAATACGCCAATCGCGTCCATATCGGCGAACATCTTCAGCAGAAACGGCTTGCATGCGCGGAAGCGCTCGATGATATTTTGGCTGCAGCCTTCGGGGAACTCCGGCACCGTGAGCGAAATGCGCACCTTGTCGAAGCCGTAGCGTTTCAGCAGGTCGAGCATGTAACCGTATTCCATCGTTTCGCCGTGCAAATTGAGCCCCAGATTGATTCGGCGGCGCATATCGCGATTGAAAACCAGCTCGTCAACCCCGCGCTTGATTTGCTCGAAAGCGCCTTCGCGCAATTCGTTCGGCGCGTTCCAATTCACAAGAAGCGTGACTTTGGGAAGGCTCAGCACATCGGCATGCTTTTCAATGAGCAAGCCGTTCGTATATACCGTGAGCATGGCGACGTTTTCGCAGGCCACAGCCCTGCGAACGATTTCGTCGAAATGAGGATGCAGCGTAGGTTCACCGCCAATGAGCCCTATGTTCACAGGACCCGTGCGCGTCAAGAATTCAAGGGCGGCATCGAAGTTTTCGAGCGTGATGTCGCCCGATCCCGCGCCCATGGTCTCGTGCGCAAAGCAATACGGGCAATGCAGGTTGCATCGCGAGCTCAGGCTAATGTTGGGCACCGTTTCCCTCCCCTATGCGAAAAAAGCCCGGGAAGACAAGCCTCCCGGGCTCCAAGCACGCCTTGTTTTACCAATCAACCTCGGTGAAACCGGCTTCGCTCGCCGCTTCCTTCGCGTTGATGTAAACGTTGGGCTTGGTCTTGTCGGACGAAGGAAGAACCGCGATATCGCTCACCAGGGCATCGCCGTACTTCTTCTTGAGCTCTTCGACCTCGCCAAAGTCGAGCGCTCGGTTCGGGCACGCCGCAACGCATGCGGGAGTGCCGCCGGCCTCGCGAATAAGGTAGCAGCTGTCGCACTTGCCAGCCTTGCCGTCTTCCCACAGCTTCGGCACGCCATAGGGGCAAGCCTCAACGCACGCGCCATCGCCCTTGCACACCTCGCGGTCGAGAATAACCGCGCCGTCTTCGCGCTTGTCGATCGCGCCCGTGGGGCATGCGGCCATGCATGCGGGCGACTCGCAATGGTTGCAGCTCGTCGAGTAGCTGTAGCACTTCACCTCGGGGAACGAGCCAACCGAGAACGTGTGCGCATTGCGGTAAATGGTGCCAACCTCAAGACGATTCTTGTCTTTGCAAGCGATCTGGCATGCACGGCAACCAGTGCACCTGCTCATATCAAAGTAAAATCCAATGGACATGGTATCCCCCTTGCGCCGTTAGGCGTTCACGATGCGCTGCGGCCACTCGCAGTCGGGCTCAAGCGCGTCACCGGTGTACTTCTCAATGTTGCAAATCTGGTTGTTATAGCCAGAAACGCCGAAACCGCCGTACTCCGCACCAATCAGGTAGTTGTCGGAACCGGCGCGGTCGATGCCGGTTTTCTCGTCGACGTCGACCCAAGCGCCATGGGGCACACCCACAACGCCAGGCAGCAAGATGTCGAGAACCGCGGCGCGGCGCAGGCCCTTTCCGGCAGGCGTGCTAATGAGCACCGTGTCGCCGTCGGAAATGCCCTTGGCCTTCGCGTCTTCGCGGCTGACGAACACGGGGTTCGCCCACGTCTCACGCAGCCACGGGCAGTTGTCGAATACCGTGTGGGAGCGGCGCAGGTAGTGGGGGTTGTACATGATGAAGGGGTAATCGCCCTTCTCGCCACCGATTTTGCCGTCCTTGAACGTGGATTCGTAGCCAACGCACGGGGTGACGTACGTCGGGTACGGCTTGTACTGCTCAACGCCCGGATAGCCGTAGGAAGCCATAAGGTCGTAGCGCTGCTGGCAGTAGATTTCGATTTTGCCGGAGTTGCTCTTGAGCGGCTTGCCCGCGGGGTCGTCCACGAAGCTCTTCCAACCGATGAAGCCGTGGCCGTCGTCGGGGGTGCGCTCGTACTGGTAACCGCCGTTGGTAATGAACTCGTCCATGGAAATGACGCCCTCTTGGGCCTCGCCTTCCACACCCATCTTCTGAATGTCGTCGGCGGTGATGGTAACGAGCGGCTTCATTTCGCCATCGTCGCCAAGCACCTGGCAGCCGGCGATTTGCTCGAAGAACTGCTGGGTTTCCGACTTGTCGTAGGCAAGCGCGGGATCCATGCCCATGCCCTGGAGCAGCAGCGTGCCAATTTCCTGATCGGTCTTAGCTTCGCCGATAGGCTCGGTGACCTGGGAGTAGCAGTACACGAACTCGCGGTTCGAGGAGGTCACGCCGCCGACGCGTTCCCACTCAGTGGTGACCGGCAGAATAATGTCGGAATAACGGGCGTTCGTGGTCATAAACTGCGCGCGAGTAAGCACGAAGTCGACCGCGCGATGAGCCTCGATGCCTTCCTTCTGATTGAGCGACGTCTGAAGCGTTGCATCGGTGGAGTGGAAGATGCCCTTGATGGGGCCAAGCGTGGTAGGAATGCCCTCGTGGAAGCTGCCGTACGCGTTGGAGACGTCGAGCACGTCGCCGCCGCCGTTCTTGATAAGTTCGTAAAGCTGCGGCTGGCGCACGCCCGTCGAGCAGGGGTTCTTCGTCTTGGGCATGGTCGCGCTGCCAGCCTTCACGAGCACCGGGCCCGCGTTGCCGCAGTTCGCATGGTAAGCGGAGCCAGTTGCGTGGCCCGACTTGCCCATATGGCCGCCCATGGCGCCCAAAGCGACGATCATCTGGGGAATCATTTCGGCGCCGTTGCAACGGGCCATGCCGTAGTTGTGCAGCAGCATGGTCTTGTTGTTCTTGCCCATGATGCGCGCGAATGCGGTAATCTTCTCGGGCTCAATGCCGCAGATGGGGTATGCCCATTCGGGAGTCTTCGGCGTGCCGTCGTAGGTGCCCAGGATGTAGTCCTTCAGATTCTCGTTCACCTTGGCGTCGGAAGGCATGCTCTCGGCGTCGAAGCCGACCGTGTAGGTATGCAGGAAGTCCCAGTCGACGATATCGCCTTCAGCCTCGTCGAGGCGAAGCATCTCGTAGGCCGTGGCCAGCAGGAAGGCCATGTCGGTGCCGTTGCGAACGGGCAGCCAATCGGCGTCGAGCATTTGGGCGGAAGCGTTGTACAGCGGGTCGACGCAGATGAACTTCGCGCCAGCTTCGTGAGCCTGGATGTAGTAGTACGTCGGGGTACCGGCGGCAGACCACGTCGGGTTCGAGGCGTACATGATGATGTATTCGGCATTCTTCATGTCGAAGCGGTCGTTGGCGTTGCCAAGGCCGCAGCTCGGCAGGCCGATCATTTCCGCACCAAGCGTGTAGGTGCCGTGCGAGGTGGTATCCCAACCGCGCACGCAGCCGCACATCACGTTAATGCTGGGGTCGGGAGATTTGCAATAGAAGCCCGTGGGGCCATATTCGTCGGAGATACGCTTGATTTCCTGGCACGCGAGGTCGATCGCCTCGTCCCAGCTAATGACTTCCCACTCGTCTTTGCCGCGGTTCTCGCCATTGGAATTGCTGCCGCCGCCGGGCTGCCAGCCCTTGCGCTTGAGCGGGTGCATAATGCGGTCGGCGCCGAAGCACTGCTGCTGCTGAGCCTTACCGCGCACGCAGCCGCGCTGCTGCGGGTATTCAGGGCTGTCTTCGTGGCTATCGTCGGTCTTCTGGCGAACGACAGCGCCGTCTTTCACCATGACCTTGTTCACGCAACGGCCGCCGCAATTGTGCCAGCAAGCTGCGTTAACCCACGTTCCGCCTTCTTCCGGGTTCACGGCCTCGGTCTTGTCGGTTTTCTTGACCTCGGCATTTGGAGCACAGCCAAACGCAGAAAGCGCAGCGGCACCGGCGGCAACCGCCATGCTCCCCTGCATAAACTTGCGGCGGCTGATGCCGGTATCGGTGATACCCATCTCTCCCCCTTTATTCAATTGGAACCCTTCCCCCTGAAGAGTTCTCCCTCGATAGAAATTTTCGTTCTTAACAAAAATAGGGACAATCCATTTTTTATTAAGAATAATTCTTGAACGAGAATAACTCGAGGTCAGGGGCTGGTTTGTTGCGGGGAGGGGTGGGCAACGATTGTTATTTGTACCGAAAATAATTCACTCCTCAACAGCGATTAATAATTCGGAAAGATTTCGGTAAGAAACACTCAATAAAGGCTGCATTGTCATTAATCGGCGCGATTCGTAACCTGACATTAGGTCGAAAGGCCCAAAAGGCGAGCGCGAGGCGCTCGAGGGGGAATTGAAGAAGGGGGAAACAATGAGCTATCTCGATCGCGTGCAGCAAGCAACGCAGATGAGCCGCCGCGGCTTCGTGGCGACGACCGCTGCTGCTACGGCTGCGTTGGCGGCAACGAGCTTGGCGGGATGTTCCACCAACAAGGTCGAAAAGACCGAAGAACCAGCAGTAACGACAGGCTCCGACGGCCGCGATATCATCGACGGCGAATGGAAGGCAGCAGCATGCTGGCACAACTGCGGCGGCCGCTGCGTTAATAAAGTGCTGGTAAAAGATGGCGTCGTTGTTCGTCAGAAGACTGACGACAGCCATGAGGACAGCGCCGATTATCCGCAGCAGCGCTCGTGCCTGCGCGGACACGCCCAACGCAAACAGGTTTTCGCGGCGGATCGCCTGAAATACCCCATGAAGCGCAAGAATTGGTCGCCCGACAACCCGAACGGCGATTTGCGCGGCATCGACGAGTGGGAGCGCATCAGCTGGGATGAGGCCTACAAATACATCGCCGATGGACTGCAGAAGGCCAAAGAGCAATACGGCAACCGCTCCATCCTGCTGCTCAAGGGATGGAATTCCGAACTCACCCGCACGCTCGGCCTGTTCGGTGGCTTCACCAACTTCTGGGACACCAACTCTTACGGTTCATGGGACAAATGCCCCAACATTATTGGCTTCAATGTAAACAAAACGCCTGACCAGACCATTAACGACCGCTACGATTTGCGCAATTGCGAAACCATCGTGATGATGGCAATGAATCCCGCATGGTCGGCCGCTGGCAGCCAGATGCTCAACTATCTTGAAGCCAAAAAGGCTGGCGCCAAGTTCATCTACATCGACCCGATGTATTGCGAAAGCGCCGCAGCGCTCGACGCGGAATGGCTGCCTATTCGCCCCGCAACCGATATGCCCTTCATGTTCGGCTTGGCATACGCGATGCTCGAGCAGGACGACAAGGAAGGCATCATCGATTGGGACTTCCTGAACAAGTGCACGGTCGGTTTCGACGCCGACCACATGCCGGCCGACGCCAAGGATAATAAGAACTTCAAAGACTACGTCATGGGCACCTACGACGGCACGCCGAAAACGCCCGAATGGGCAAGCGAGATTTGCGGCATCGACGCCGATGCGATTCGCAAGCTTGCCGTTACCATGGGCAAGAAGAACAAGGTCGCCTTCTTGAGCTCCGCAGCGAACGCCCGCGTGAACAACGTAGACAGCCTGCCGCAGCTCGTGATGACGATTGGCGCCATGGGCGGCCATATGGGCAAATCGGGCCACATGACTGGCACGACCATGCACTGCACGTCGGGCAACGGCGGCTATGCGTTGGTCACGAACGGCAAAGACGGCCTTCCCAAAATCGAGAATCCCGTTGACGATGCCATCAATGGCAACGAGGTTTGGGATGCGATCCTGAACGGCCACTATAAGTTCACTGGCACGGGCCATTACGATCCCGCCGAGCAGCGCGACATCGACATTCATGTCATTTACAGCAACGGCGGCAACAAACTGCAGACCAACGTTGGCATGGCAAAGGGCATCGAGGCTTTCCGCAAGGTCGATATGGTCGTAAGCCACGCGCAGTTCTACACAACGTCGGCCCGGTACTCTGACATCGTGCTCCCCATTTCCACAGAATGGGAACGCGCCCATGGCCTTATCGGCGGCAACCTCGTTCACAAGAGCAATCGCGAAATGGTACAGGCATACGAGCGCATCATCGACCCGCTGTTCGAAAGCAAATCTGACCAGGATATCGCCTGCGAGCTCGGCGAAAAGCTCGGTTTGAAGAAGGAAGACATCTATCCGTTCGACGCGGAACAGCAGTTCTTCAACGTGCTCACCTCGATGAAGGTCATCGATGCCGACGGAAAAACCGAAAAGAATGCCGTGAAAGTCACCGACGACGACATTAAGGCACTCGGCGTCGAGGGCTCTGCGCAAGATGGCGAGCTCGAATACACGGAGCTCATGAAGCGCGGCGTGTATCAGGTGGAGCGCCACGTGGGCGACAATTACGGCTACATTGCCCTCGAGGATTTCTGCAAAGATCCCGAGAAGAATCCCGTCGACACCCCGTCAGGCAAGCTCGAAATCTACAGCCAATCGTGGGCCGACATGGTCAACGCCATTGGCTGGAGCTCCATTGAGCCGATTCCTACCTATATTCCCGTCGTAAACGGCTACGAAAGCAGCTTCGCCGATTGGGACAGCAAGACCCCTGGCGAATATCCGCTGCAGGTGATCAACCCCCACTACCTGCGTCGCGCGCACACCGCATTCGACAACGTATCGTGGTTGCGCGAAGCATGGACCAATCCAGTCTTCATTTCTCGCGAAGATGCAGCAGCAGCCGGCATTGTCGACGGAGACACGGTGCTCCTTACGAGCCCGGTAGGCAAATGCGTGCGCCCCGCAACCGTTACCGCACGCGTGCGCCCGGGCGTTGTCGCCCTACCCCATGGCGCATGGGTGCAAGTCGATGAAGAAACAGGCATCGACCAGGCCGGTGCGGACAACTACCTCATCGCGCAAACCCCGACAGGCGCTGCGGTATCTGGTTACAACTCCGCCCTTTGCAAGATTGAAAAATACACGGGCGCCGCTTTGGAGGCCGACGCCGACCTGCCCGCTCGCATGCCCCTGAAAGATGGTGAATAATCATGGCAACTGAAGAGACCAAGCGAATGGGCTTCTATTTCGATCAGAATTCTTGCGTTGGTTGCAAGACCTGCCAAGTCGCCTGCAAAGATAAAAACGATCTTGAAGTTGGCACCTTGTTCCGCCACGTGGTCGACTTCGAAATTGGCGAGTTTCCTTCGGTGAAGTCGTACCACTACGCGGCGACGTGCAACCATTGCGAGAACCCCGCGTGTGTCGAGGCCTGCCCGACCGAGGCCATGTATATCGACGAGACCGACGGCACCGTGCAGCACGACGACGAGAAGTGCATCGGCTGCCAATATTGCGTGCAATCGTGCCCTTACAGCGTGCCTCAGTACCTCGAAGAGCAGAAAATGGTGCACAAGTGCGACGCGTGCTACGTGCTGCGCCAGAACGGCGAGCAACCCGCATGCGTAGCCGCATGTCCCATGCGCGCACTCGAATTCGGCGTCTACGATGATTTGGTTGCGGCGCATCCCGACGCCGTCGACCAAATTGCGATCCTGCCCGATTCTTCCCAAACGGGCCCGCATACCCTCATCGACGCTCGCCCGGCGGCGCTCGAGAATGATTTCCGCAAGGTAATCCTGTAAAAGCGCACATCCTCCAACAAGCCGCGCCAGCATCCCTCCCCGCTGGCGCGGCTTTCGCGTATCATGGTTCGAAGGGAAGGAACCGCTATGGAAGCAAATGAAATCGTTGCGAACGCATGTGCAAACCGCGCGTTCGTCTATCAATATTTGTGGCGCGTGTTTAGCGATGCGCCCGATGAGACACTCATCGAGACCACGCTCGGCACAGCGCGCGAACAGTTCGAACTGTTCTTTGGCGCCGACTCGCCAGAAATGAAAGAGTTCGCGGCGCTCTGCGTCGAACTCCAGGCAGCGTTGGCGCTCGACGCAAATGCGTCGAGCCTGGCAAACGACTATACGCGCCTGTTCATCGGCCCGGGGAAACTTCCTGCATCGCCTTGGGAATCGGTATATGCATGCGGCGAGGAGCTGGTATTTCAGCAAAGCACGCTCGACGTTCGTGCCGCATACCACGCCGCCGGGTTCGCCGCGGCAGGCTATCCGCACGTCCCCGACGACCATATCGCAACCGAACTCGCGTTCATGGCGGCGTTGTGCGACGAAGCGAAAGCGCGCGCCTCTTCGGACAACATGCCTGGCGCGAAAGTCGCACTCGGCCGTCAGGCGATGTTTCTAGCCGAACATCTAGGTTGTTGGGCAAGCGAATTTGCTCAACGCCTGACAAGCCACTTGCCGAAAAGCGCTAGCGCCTTCTACGCTCACGCCGCAAATCTGGCCGCTGCCGTGTGCAAAGCTGACGCAACCGCAACAGCGGAGCTTTTGGAGGCATGCCCGGAATAGCACGTGCAATCAACTCGCCTTAGGGGGAAGGCGCGATGGGGAAACTGGAATCAAACGTTCGAAAAGTGAAACTGCGCACAAAGTTCGCCGTGCTTATGGTGACGTTGTTCGCCGTCGCCTTGGCGGTTAACGTCGTGTGGACGACAGAAGCCCAGCGCCAACAAACCGAGAATGAGCTGCAGGAAAAGGGCCTGGTGCTCTCGCAGCAAATGACCGCTATGTGGGATTTCATGTCAGCGAACCAAGAGAAGCTCGAAGCCGCCGCATATGGCAGCACGGGCAGCTATCAGGGCTTGCATTGCGCCGTCGTCGGCCGAAGCATAGGCCGGCTGTTCTCCATCGAATCAGGCTACACCACGCGTTTTGTGAACTTCAATCCGCGCAATTCCGAAGACGAACCCGACGAATTCGAGGCAGAGGGGCTCGACGCGCTCTACGCCGACCCAACGCTTACGTATTATGCGAGCATCACGCAGTACGATGGGTCGCAGGTGTACCGGTACATGGCGCCCATGGAAATCAAGAAGAGCTGCCTGGAATGCCATGGCGAGCCAGCGGGTGAGCTCGACGTTACGGGCCACGCGAAGGAAGGCTGGAGCGTGGGCGACGTAGGCGGAGCCATCTCCATCGTGATTCCCATGGATATCTACATTCAAGCCGAACGCGACAACGTTGCGCACAATGTGGAATTCTTCGTCGCGGTGCTCGTCGCGTGTCTGCTTATCGTATACGCCGCACTATCGTATCTGGTCACGCGACCACTCGCGCGTATTCGCGGCGGCGTTGAGAAAATTCAGGCGGGCGAACTTGACGCGAAGCTCGAACGGGTCGAATCGTCGCCCGAATTGAATTCGCTGGTCGATGAATTTAATAAAATGACGCGCGAGCTTTCCGACCTCTATGACAGCCTCGAATCCCAGGTCGCTGACCGCACGGCACAGCTCGCCCAAGCTAACGCCGTCCTTGAACGGCAACGTGCCCAGCTGGAAGAGGCTAATGAACGCCTAGCCCAAGACAACCAATACAAATCGGACTTCTTATCGATGATGAGCCATGAGCTTCGCACGCCGCTCACCTCGATTCTGGCATTTTCCGAAATACTCAACAGCGAGGGAGCGCCCCGCGACGCGCGTGAAGCCCAGGTTCGCCAGGAAATCGAGACGAATTCACGCGTACTCCTGCTCATGATTAACGACATTTTGGAAATGAGCCGCGTTGACGCGGGCAGAACCGAGCTTGCATGCGAGCCAGTCGAGCTCGGCGATATAGTGGGCATGGTGGAATCGGTCATGCGCCCACTCGCCGATCGCAACGGCATCGACTTCTCGTGCTCTATCGACGCCGACGTACCGCTCATCGAAGCCGATTTCGAAAAAATTCGCCATGTGGTTGAAAATCTCGTCGGCAATGCGATGAAATTCACGCCCGAAAGCGGAAAGGTGCGCGTAACGGTGAGTTATCATCCCGACTGCGAACAGGCATGGATTTGCGTATCGGATACGGGAATTGGCGTGGCGAAAGCCGATCAGGATCGCATATTCGAGCGATTCGCGCAGGCTGATTCATCGGTATCCCGCAAATATCGGGGAACGGGCCTGGGCCTGGCTTTGGCGAAAGAATACGTCGAGATGCACGGCGGAGACATAACGCTCGAAAGCGAGCTGGGGCACGGGTCGGCATTTACGGTGCATCTGCCGATTCGCCAAGCGGCAAAGGGGGAATAGCGACATGGCCGAACCGTATAAAGTAATGCTCATCGATGACGACTGCGGCGTGCATACGCTCATTAAACGAATTTTGGAAGACGCGGGGTATTCGTATTGCGGCGCATACGGCGGCGAAGAAGGGCTGGAATTGCTTTCGACCGAGCACCCCGACCTGTTACTGCTCGACGTGATGATGCCCGGCATGAACGGTTTTGACGTATGCAAGGCGATTCGCGAAAAAGGGCGCCGAATTCCCGTCATATTCCTTTCTGCAAAAGGCGATATCGTCGATAAGTCGATCGGCTTCAAAGCCGGAGGCGACGATTACGTGGTGAAGCCGTTCTCTTCCGAAGAACTGCTGCTGCGCATCGAGGCACATCTGCGCCGCCACAAGACTGATTTAACGTACGCAAAGGCAACGCAGCGCGAGGGGTCGAACAAAACGGGCAACCTCGAGATTTTCTTCAATCGCTACGAGGTGTATTTGCGTGGCAAGAAAGTCGACCTTACTGCAAAGGAATTCGAGATCCTGGCACTGCTCGCGTCGAACCCCGGACAGGCATTCACGCGCGGCCAAATCTACGAGCACATCTGGGGCCGCGACAGCAGCGTGGACGAAAGCAGCATCACCGTGTTCATGCGCAAGATTCGCGAGAAAATCGAAGACAACCCCTCACAGCCGAAATACCTGCTCACAGTATGGCGCGTGGGATACAAGTTCGCCGAACGCGTGTAGGCGCAGCAGCGAACAGCTGGACTTTGGATGCTGCCTTCCGCGGTGAAACAGACCCTGCTTTTTGAGGAGGCAATGCCGTTCGCCCCTAAAACACAAACGCGCCGGCGGGCGACTAGTGCGCCGAGCTGCCCAGCAACCGAGCCAGCCTAAACTAATCGCGCTCGAGCACGCGCATAAGGTCGCTTCTGCTGTGCACGTCGCATTTCTCGTAAATATGGCGCACATGTGTCTTAACCGTCGAACGCGATATAACGAGCTCATCTTGGATATATTGAGCGTCGTGTCCCGTAACCCACAGCTCGAACACTTCGCGTTCGCGGGCCGAAAATCCATAGCGAGAGGCAACGGAATCGATGCGATCTTCAAGGCTTTGCTTGAGCATGTCTCCGACCCGAGCATCGGAATCCCCGCCAGCCTCGACAGCAGCATCGCTCGCGCAAGCCTCAAGAGCCCCTTCCGCCCCAGAAGGCTCTTCCTCGATCGACGAGCGCTTCCGTGTGATTCGCCGCAATTCGTCTTCCGTGGGACTCGCGAAAAAGAACGTCGTATCGGCATCGCGGAAAAGGAAACCAGCAGCCACAATGAGCGCGATAACAGCGCATACCAAAAACTCCAGGGAACTCGCGCCGAATACGAGCGCCGACCCCTCGCCCAAGGAAATGCCGACATGAACGGCAAGCCTGCCCGCAGAAAACACCGCCAAAGCAGATACATTGCCCGTTCGAACCGTCTCGGCAAGCAGCACCCACGTCAGAATCTCAAAGAGCATCATGCCGCATCGGACAAGCGCTTCAAGAGGAATGGCGGCAACCTCCTCACCAACCGCCGCAAGCATAAGCACCGCGGCAAACGCAATGAGCGCAACCCGGTAAAGCACTCCCAGATTCAAGCTCGTTCGCGGAATGAGCAGCGTATATAAAAGCATGATCGACGACGCTATGACGACAGAGGCGACCAGCACGCTCGGGCCAGAGAATTCAGCGCTCGCATGCACCGAATACACACGCAGGCCGCCGTACACAAACGTGACCACTGCAAGGCCAATTAAAGTACCGACGGAAACAGACGCACGAATTGAAGACCCTTGGGAAATGCCACTTTCTCGACGAGAGGCGAAATTCGAATCCCCGAAAAGGCATGCGCACGCGCCGAGCCCGGCAGCGAGAGGCAGCATCGTCGCGATCAAAACAGCGACGGGCCCGGGCACAAACGACACGACAAAATAAATGAGCGCCGCAAGCGCAAAAGAAAGCGCGGTGCAGACAACTGCATTCTTAGCGTCAAGCGCCCCATACACAACGCCCCACGCGAGCATGGGACCAACAACGAACAGGCCCGATGAAGCCGTTGCGAGCTCATAGACAATCGGCTGAGCGAAAAACACCTGCATGCACGCCGTCGAAACCGACGCAAGTACCGACGAGGAAACAACAAGCGCGAAAAGCGCGCGATGCGAAAGAGCCTCGATTTTGCCACGCAGAAGAAACGCCGCGAGCAACGGCAAAATCGCCGCGACAGAAGAAACCAGGTGGGACGACGTCAAAGCATCAATCGGAAGATTCTGGCCAAGCGAGCCCGCGGAATTAAAGGACACGAAAATCCATGCCCAATAGAACCCAAAGCCCATATACGCCACAACATCGCGAAACGCGCGCATTCATCCCTCCCCTGTTTTGCTTTCGGCATTGTATCGCACGCCCAGGCGCATTTCTCGAAACACGGCGCTCAACTGGAAATTTTCGAGAAATCGACCCAGAAGGTCGATAGGGCGTACGGGGTTCAGCCCAGAAGAACGACGCGCCCGATAACGCCAGGGCGTACCTTTCAACCGTCGTATGGCGCAGCAAAGCGTCAAAAACAATCGACGCCACGGCGTCGCAAACTCAGGAGGGAAAATGAAAGCAACCAATGGCGTTTCTCGCCGCGCGTTCCTTGGCCTTGGCGCCACCGCCGCCGCAGGCGCTGCCGCAATGGGACTTATGGGATGCAGCCCCAAAGCCGACACCAAATCGAGCACGGCAGACTCCGCTTCGGACAGCGCAAGCGATTCCACCCCGTCGTTCCTGCAGAAGCCCGAGGCTATTCCCGCGAGCGACATCAAGGAAACCGTCGATGTCGACATCGTAATCATCGGCGCGGGCATGTCGGGCATGTCGGCAACGCGTTCCGCGATTGAAAGCGGTGTCGCGGGAGAGAAGATCGCCGTCATCGAAAAAGGCGAATCGTTCCAGGTTCGCTCGAACCAAATCGCCTCGTGCGGCGGACAAATCCAGGAAGCGCTCGGCATCGAAATCGACAAGGCTGCCGTAACGGGATCGATTATGAAAGAATGCGGCTATCGTCCCAAGATGCCCATCATCAAGCTTTGGGCCGATAATTCCGCTGAAGCTTTGGATTGGTACCTCAGCGCATCTGAGGGACAGTACAGCACCGGCACCGAAGGCGACCCCTACGACGGCACGTCCATGAGCGTTCGCAAAATGCACTGGCCGCACCCCGCCGATGCGAACATCGAAAACGACTGGTATGACCTCTACGACGTATGCCAGATTTGCCTGCCCACCCATGCGCCCTACATGAAAAACGTTTACGACATTTGCGTTGCCGGCGGCGTGAACTTCATGTTCAGCACCTGGGCGCGTCAGCTGATCCGAGAAGACGGCGGCCGCGTAACGGGCGTCATCGTCGAGGATGCCGACGGAAACTATAAGCAGATCAATGCCGCAAAAGCCGTCCTGCTCGCAACCGGCGACTATGCCAGCAATCGCGAAATGCTCGCGTACTACCAGCCGTGGGCAACGCGCTACAACAGCATTTTCCCGAACACCGACGCAAAGGGCGAAAAAACGAACACGGGCGACGGCCAGCAAATGGGCATGTGGATTGGCGCGAAAATGGAAGACGGCCCCCACGCCCCCATGGTCCACAACATGTTCGGCCCGCTCGGCTGCGACGCATTCCTCCTCGTCGACATTGAAGGCGACCGCGTTATGAACGAAGACGTGGGCGGCACCTACATCCAGGCGCAGATCGCCCGAGCCCGCGAAAACGTGCTGTGGCGCGTTTGGGACTCGAAGTGGCCCGAGCAGATCGGTCACATGGACACCGGCCATGGCAACGTAAACTGGCTCGTGAACAGCGGCTCCGAAGTCCCCAACGGCTCCTATGGCCGCAGCGCCTATATCGCCCTCGACGAGTCGAGCGAAGACGGCAACACCGCCAGCTACAATAGCTATTTTGCCGAAGGCACGCCCACCCCGAACAAGCAGGGCGTTAAATGCGACACGCTCGAAGAGCTCGCCGAGAAGATGGGCGTTGACGCCGACAAGTTCGCAGCGACCATCGCTCGATACAACGAACTCGCCCACAACGGGAAAGACGAGGATTTCGGCAAGCGCGCCGACCGACTCTTCCCGATTGAAGAGGGCCCGTTCTTCGCATTCCCCATCACGAACTGCAACATTCTGGTGACCCTTGGCGGTCTCGAAACCACCGTTGATTTCGAAGTTCTCGACACCGAAGACAAGGTCATCGACGGCCTGTATGCGGTTGGCAACACCCAGGGCGGTCGCTTCCTCGTCGACTACCCCCTGCCCGCGCCTGGCGCGAGCCACGGCTTCGCCCTTACCCATGGCATGCTCGTGGGCCGCATTTTGGCAAAACTGTAACAACTCGCAGCCTAGCTAATCCCTCCCCCCGCTAGGCAAGAAGGAACCCGCTCCATTTTGGTGCGGGTTCCTTTGTTTCGGGATTAGAGCGCAATAGAAGAAGCGGAGCCAAGCAAGTCGAGCGCCTTCGCCGGCTTATTGGATAAGGAAAAGGGACCGGCACCTGCTCAATGCTCGTAGCGTTTAGCAGGTTTCTTCTTCACTTCGAGCGCACACCACCCTGCCGAAGATCTGCTCAATGCTGCGAGCATTGAGCAGGTTCAAACAGGCTCTTCCCCTGCTCGCGCCACGGCCATCCCCACGCACGCCTTCCGCAAGCGCCACTCGCTCGGCCACATTTCTGGGCCACACGGCTCGTGCTTCATCGGAAATTGAGCCTTGAGGCGGTATGAGCAGGACATTCGCTCTTCGTACAATGGCATATGATTGCAAAGC
>CAKUEV010000007.1 GCA_934646845.1 uncultured Slackia sp. | reverse complement strand
GTGTCGATGAAGGTAATCTGGCGACCATTGATGTCAACGACCGAAGCACCGATATGCTGCGTAATGCCGCCAGCCTCACCCGACGCGACGCCGGTGTGGCGAATGGCGTCGAGCAACGACGTTTTGCCGTGGTCGACGTGGCCCATAACGGTAACCACGGGAGGACGAGGCTTAAGGTCTTCTTCCTTGTCGTTGTACACGACGGCGAATTCCTCTTCAGGAGACACGATGCGCACCTTGCGGCCCATGTCGTCGGCGATGAGCTCGATGAGCTCGTCGCTCATGGTCTGGGTGACGGTAAGGGCCTGGCCGAGCAGGAACAGGCGTTTGATCACGTCGCCCGAGGGAACGCCGAGCAAGTCGGCGAATTCGCCCACGGTGGAACCCTGCATGACCTCGACGACATTCTCGTCGAGCATCAGGCTGGGATCGATACCGCGTTCCATTGCCTCCTGGGCAATGCGCTCGCGCTGAGCGGCCTCGCGCTTTTCCTTGCGCTTCTTACGACGGCCTTCGCCTTCGTTATTCGATGCGGCAGCAACGGCGGCACGCGCTTCGGCGAGCACCTTGTCGCGCTGCATCTTCTCGGCCTGAACGGCCATCTGGGCATAACGGTCTTCGCCGTTGTTGGAAAGCTCGGGAACGTCGGGCTCGAAATGGTGGCCTCCGCGCTTGCCAGCGCCCTTGGCATTCTTCTTATTGCCCGCAGCGGCATTGCCGTTGCGAGACGGACGGGCTGCCTTCTCGGCGGTAAGACGGTTCTTCTCGGCCTCGATCTGCGAAAGCAGCGAGTCAAAGGAAGACTTACGCGGCGCGGCGGTCGGAGCGGGCTTCGGGCGACGCTCAGCGGCGGGTTTCGCGGCAGGCTTTTTCGCACCACGATTCGCCAAGGCCTCGGCAACAGCCTTCTTCTTGGCGACTTCGGCAGCGAGTTTCGCGGCGCGCGCGTCTTGCGCGGCCTTCTTGCGACGATGCTCAGCGGCGGCCTTCTGCTCCTCGATTTGGCGAGCCAGGCTCGAAAGGCCCGAATTCACCGCAGGCGCGGGCGGGCGCTTGGTCTGCTTGGCGGAAGCAGCCGCAGCGGAAGCTTCGCCCTTTGCTGCGGAATTATGGTCGCGACGCGCGCGCTCCTCGGCGCGAAGCTCACGCTCGCGCTCGACGGCGGCACGACGCGCGCGCTCTTCTTCGGCCTTCTTCTCGTCGGCGGCAGCCTTTTCGGCCTGAGCCTTGGCGGCTGCTTCGGCATCCATGCCCGCAGCTGCCTTGGCGCCGAGCTCGGGAGCGAGCGCCTCGCGGATTTTTTCTACGTTGGCCTCGGAAAGGACGCTTGCGTGGCTCTTCGCGGCGATCTTGAGATCTTGGATGCGAGAGAGCAGCACCTTGCTGTCCATGCCGAATTCCTTCGCCAACTCATGAACTCTCATGCTGGCCATATGGTTCTCCTAGTCTCCTCTCCTGCGATGCTATTCGCAGTCGGCATGGACGCCGCAGAAGCGGCTTCCAGGACGTGCATGGTTGCGGCAAGGGGTGCCGTCTTCGGCGACATATGCGCAGAATTCGCCCTCTTCAACGTCCTCTTCCTCGTCGAGCAAGAGGTTTTCTTCGTGCACGGGCGCAGAAGCGTTGAAGCTTGCCGATTTGATGTCAATGTGCCAGCCGGTCAAGCGCGCGGCGAGGCGGGCATTCTGGCCCTCCTTGCCAATGGCGAGCGAGAGCTGATCGTCGGGGACGATGACGGTGGCGTAGTTTTTATCCTCGTCGATGATGACGCGGTTCACGCGAGCAGGGCTCAAGGCCTGAGCGACGTACTTCGCGGGATCTTCGTCCCACTGAATGACGTCGACGCGCTCGTTGCGAAGCTCTTCGACAACCATGCGCACGCGAGAGCCCTTGGGGCCAACGCACGCGCCAACCGGGTCGAGATTAGGCTCACGGCTTGCGACGGCGACTTTGGAGCGGGCGCCGGGCTCACGGGCGATGGATTTGATTTCGACCATGCCGTCATAAATCTCGGGCACTTCGAGCTCGAAAAGACGACGAATGAGGTCGGGATGCGTACGGGACACGACGATGGCGGGACGTGCCGCTTCGCCACGGGTACGGGGCTCGAGGGAGTTGGGATCGCGCACATCGATGATGAGCACTTTGATGCGCTGGTTGTGGCGATAGTGCTCGCCCATCGGACGCTCGTTGCGCTCGTTGGGGTTGCGCTTCTGGTCGTAATGCGGAAGCTCGGCCTCGACGCCATCGCGAATCTTCACGATGGTGAAGTCGGGCGTAGCCTGAAGCACGGTGGCGGTCACAATGTCGCCCACGCGGTCGCTGAACTCTTCGTAAATGCTCTGACGGCCCGCTTCGCGAACCATGGCGGCGATAACTCCCTTTGCATTCTGAGCGGCGATGCGGCTCACGCCTTCAGGAGTGACGTCGCGCTCTTCAAACTCGGCGTATTCGCCGGTCTCCTCGTCAGGCTCGCCAACCGGAACGAGCTCGTAGACATAAATCTTGCCCGTAGTGCGGTCGATGGTGACGCGAGCGTCCCACTCAAGGTCAAGAATGTTCTGGTAGCTCTTGGCAAGCGATGCCTCAAGACGCTCGATAAGATAGAACTCGTCGATCTTCTTCTCGTGCGCCAAGGCCTGCAGGGCCTCCATAAGCTGGGATGCCATTGTCTTCCTTCCTCTTCTCAATAAGGCGCATATGCGCCCTCTCGGTGCAAATTCGTATTGGGGGACAACCTACTCTTTATAAAGAAAGGTTCGATTAACGGAATTCGACGACGCCTTTCACATGCGCCTTCTTGATGTCGGCAAGCGGAATGTCGCAACGCGCGCCATCGACATCGAGCAACACGCATTCGGTTTCGGCGTTAAAGCCCGCGAGCGTGCCCGTAAAACGGCTTCGGCCTTCAATGGGACCATTCGTGACCACATAGGCCTCATCGCCGGCGAAACGCTCGAAATGCTCGGGCGTGCGCAGCGGACGGTCAATGCCGGGCGAGCTGACCTCCAAGGTGTATGCGCCCGGGAACGGATCGATCTCGTCCATGATCTCGTTCACCCACACTTGGGCGGCCGTGATCTCGTCGAACGAAATGCCCTTTGCGGTATCGAGATACACGCGAATCGTGGGGGCTTTGCGGCTGCCGACGATTTCGACGGTCACAACCTCGACGCCTTCAGACGCCGCACGCGGTTCCAAAGCCGCAAGCAGGCTCTTCTCTTTGGCGGTGAGCATCGATGCCTCCTTTCGAACGGTTTCGCGCGAGGGCGAAACTCCCCTATACAAAAAAGAAAGCGGGACCAGGCCCCACTTTCTCACAATGACGAAAAAGTTGTAATGCACAAGGGCTACGCCCGAGTGCGTGGTCTTTTTATAACACAGTAACCTGCGGGTACGCAAGGCTCATTCACGGCAAAATCATGAACGTTCATTCTTCCCATTAATTTGAACGAGCGCACGCGTACCACAGCTTCCCTGTTTGTCAAGCAACGAAAGTTCCAACTTCGATAAGCTATCGCTATCAATTACCCTAGTTCCGCTTATAATTAAAAAAACGATACCCAACAGTTTCGCTATTTTGTGGGTATTTCTACCCCTCTTTTTTAAAAAGTTATCCCCTGTTTTAGGCAGTATTTCCCTTTGCTCACACATAAAAGCACCCACTTTGGCACCTATGTATAGGCGAAGCTTATGAATTCAAAACAGTTTTGGTATTTCTATTAATTAGATTTTTCCCCACGAGCGGTGCACAATATGAGCACAAGCTGAACGGAGGCGAGAGAGCAAAAGCGCTCAAGCCGACGTTCAAGGTAAGCGCTTAGGTAACCTTAAGGAGGGTTCACATGAGCAAATTGTCCAAGGAGCAGTTCGACGCGTATCTCGAGCAAATCAAGGAGCTCGCAGAGGGTCCGTTCGAGGAGATGCAGCCCGAGATCGAGGTGACGAACGTCTTCCCCGAGAAGTTCTACGAGCTGGCCAAGGAAAACGACCTGTATCGTTTCGCTCTCCCCGCTGAGTACGGTGGATGGGATCTTTCGGAGCTCGACATCCTGCGCGTTCAGGAGCAGTTCTCCCGTGGTCCTGGCGGCATGCGTATGCACCTGCACTATGCAGCTGACCTGAACTGGCGCATCCTCGACGACTACGGTTCGGACGAGCTCAAGGCCCAGTACATGGACAAGTTCCAGGACAAGACCATCTTCACCTGCTTCGCTCTGACCGAGCAGTCCGGCGGCACCGGTGCTGACATCCACACCACCGCTGAGAAGGACGAGAATGGCGACTACATCCTCAACGGCGAGAAGTGGCTCATCTCTCACACCGACTGCTGCGAATTCGCTTACGTCATCGCTGTGACCGATCCCACCAAGCAGGGCGACGAGCGTCTCTCCGCTTTCTTCGTCCCCGTTGACACCCCGGGCTACGAAGTCACCCCGATGCCCCACATGATGGGCGCTCGCGGTGCTGCTCACACCGGCCTCAAGTTCACCAACATGAAGCTTGACAAGAAGTACCTGCTCGGCAAAGAGGGCATGGGCATGGAGATCGCTATCCACTCCCTGTCTGTTTCCCGTGCTCACATCGCTGCTTCTAACCTCGGTATGTGCCAGCGTATGCTCGAGATTTCCCTCGCCCGCGCTAACGACCGTATCACCTTCGGCAAGCCGATCGCTTCCCGTCAGATGATCAAGCGCGAGATCGCTGAGATGCAGATGTACACCCATGCTCTCCGTTGCATGGTTTACGACTTCGGCCGCGAGTACGACGCCGATCCTAACGGCAAGTACATCGAGGAGAAGGCCGCTATGTGCAAGCTGTTCTCCATCTACTCCACCCGTATCGTCTCCGACGGCATGCTGGAGATCTTCGGTGGCGACGGCTACTTCGAGGACAGCCCGTACGGCCCGACCGAGCGCCTCTACCGCGACGCTCGCGCCATGTGGCTCGAAGAGGGTGCTCCCAACGTTCAGCGCATCACCATTGCCCGCAACTGCCAGAAGTTCGGCGGCAAGGTCGAGTACCAGCTGTAATCACCCTTTTGAAGGCGTCGATCGCACAAGAACAAATTCACTCATGAAAGGAGGGTCGTCTGCCTTAGGTGGATGGCCCCCTTTTCTTTTTTTGCGAAATCGCCACGAAATGCGTCCGGAAGTTCCCGGACCATACAACCGGGAAACCGGATATTGCATATTTCAACAAGGAGGAAAGCATGCAACCACTCAAGGGTCTTAAAGTCGTTGACCTCACTACCTTCCTTGCGACCCCGACCACGGGCCGCATCCTCGGCGAATGGGGTGCCGATGTCATCAAGGTCGAGGCGTTCAAAGGCGATCCCTGCCGTGTCAACCAGGCTGTCGTTTTCGGCATGCCTTCCAGCGACGAAGAGAACCTCGCGTTCGACGTGGCCAACTTCCATAAGCGCTTCGTCGCTTTGAACCTCAAGAACGAAAAGGGCCTCGAGGTCATGATGAAGCTCCTCGCGGAAGCTGACGTCTTCATTACCAACACCCGCACCAAGTCTCTGGCCAAGATGGGCCTCGACTGGGAAACCCTGCACGAGAAGTTCCCGCGCCTGATCATGGGCCACGGCCTTGGCTACGGCAAGAAGGGCCCCGAGAAGGACGCTGCAGGCTTCGACGTTACCTGCTACATGGGCCGCGGCGGCGTTTTCGGCACCACGGTTAACAAGGGCGACTCCCCCATGATCCCGACCAACGGCTACGGCGACTACCAGTGCTCCGTGTTCTTGGTTGCTGGCATCCTTGCCGCACTCCAGGGCCGCGAGAAGACCGGCGAAGGCGACTACGTCACCTGCGCTCTGCAGCACGCTGGCATCTACACGCTCGCCACGGGCATGATTTCCGCCCAGTACGGCAACCCGTACCCGAAGAGCCGCCTCGAGGTCAACAACCCGCTGAACAACGTCTTCCGCTCCAAGGATCAGAAGTGGGTTGTTCTGTGCCTGCCCGAGTACGACCGCGACTGGCCGCGCGTCATGCACCTCATCGGCCGCGACGAGCTCGCCGATCACCCCGACTACAAGTGCTGCCAGACCGTCAACGACAAGGGCCTCGCTCCTGAGGTCGTCAAGATTCTTGACGACGGCTTTGCCCAGTTCACTCGCGAAGAGCTGCTGAAGATGTTCTCTGAGAACGACATGCCGTGCGAGCCCGCGCAGACCCCGACCGACATCTACGAGGATCAGAACGCGCTCATCAACGAGTATATCAAGGCTGTTCCTTATCCCGATGGCCCGCGCTGGTGCCCGACTGCCCCTGTTCAGTTCGAGCTCGGCGAGACCGACGACCTTATCCCGGGCGGCAAGCTTGGCTCTGCCACTGCCGACGTCATGAAGGAACTCGGCTACTCCGAGGACGAGATCAAGGCCGCCGAGGACGAGGGTGCTGTTTCTGGCCCCATCGACCTGGCTGTCCTGCAGGGCAAGTAAGCCCATCTCGCCAAGAGAGATTAAAGCGCATCGCTTTTTCGAGAAGGGGGCGAGATACGTCTCGCTCCCTTCTTCTTTTTCACATGGAGGGATCAATTCATGATCACCGACGTCAAAATCAACGAAGCCCTGAAAAAACTCTATTACGAGCTTGGCTACTGGGGAGACAAGACTATCGCAGACGTCTGGGATGAACAGTGCGAAAAGTATGGCGACCGCACGTATGTGCAAGACGATTTGGGCACGAAGCTTACGTATAAGCAGGTTGATACCGGCGCGCGTAAGCTCGCGTCGTGGCTGAAGGAAGTCGGCGTGCAAAACGGCGACGTCGTTTCCTTTCAAGTGCCCAAATGGGCAGATTTCTGCATTATTTACCTGGCCTGCCTTAAGGTGGGTGCCGTTATGCACCCGCTTGCAACGAATTTGAGCGCAAACGACATCGATTACGTCATCAATAAGGTGCAATCGGTCGTATATATATGCCCCACGTTCTTCCATAAAACTGATTACGAGAATCAATACCATGGAATCGAAAGCAAGCTTGAATCGCTTAAAGCCGTGTTGCTGCTTGATAAAGAATTCCCCGCGCACGACGAAAACGCCGTCACGCTGAGCAAAGTGCTCGACGGCTATTCGGAATTCGATGGGCCCTGCCCCGCCCATTCCGACGACGTGTGCTGCATTCTGTCAACCTCAGGCACTACGGGCAAACCGAAGCAGGCTATGTTCACGCACAACAATATCCTGTTCTCGGAGCGCTCCTACACCGCCGATTTGGACCTTACTCCCGATGACGTGATGTGGATGCCATCGCCCCTCAACCACGCGACCGGTTTCTACCATGGGCTCATCTCGCCCATGCTTACCGGCAGCCGTTGCGTGCTTCAGCTGCATTTCAAGGCAGCCGAGGCCATCGAGCTCATCAATCGCGAACACGTCACGTGGTCGTGTGGAGCCACGCCGTTCGTGCATGACCTCATTGCTACGATGGAGGAAAAGAGCACGGCAATTCCGAGCCTGCGTTTCTATCTGTGCGGCGGCGCCCCTGTGCCCAGCACGCTCATCGAACGTGCAGCTGAACACGGGTTTCTTCTGTGCGAGCTCTACGGCTCAACCGAAAGCTGCCCCCACTTGCGCGTTCCGCGCAACAAGTGCCTCGAATGGGACGGCCGGTTCTCGGGCGTTGCCTATCCCGGCATCGAAGTGAAGGTCGTGGACGAATTCCGCAACGAAGTCGCCCATGGCGTTCAAGGCGAGGAAGCGAGCCGTGGCCCCCACATGTTCTGCGGCTACCTCAACGATCCCGAGCGCACCAATGAAGCGCTCGACGATGAGGGATGGTTCTATTCCGGCGATCTGTGCACGATCGACGAAGAAGAGCGCGTGCGCATCAATGGTCGCAAGAAGGAAATCATCATTCGCGGCGGAGAGAACATTTCCGCGCGCGAAGTCGACGACAACGTGATGGACTGGGAAGACATCTGCGACCAAGCAACCGTCGGCATGCCCGACGATCGCCTTGGCGAGCGCATTTGCCTTTTCGCCGTGCCTGCCCCCGACGTCACCGAGGAGCTTTGCCTGCATGACCTTACGGAGTATCTTGCAAGCAAGGGCGTGGCTAAGCGTTTGTGGCCCGAGCGTATCGAGACCATCGACGCCATTCCACGCACGCCTACGGGCAAAATCAAGCGCTTCGAACTCGCACGCGAGGTCAAGCGCCGCATGGGCATCGATCAATAACGCAAAACCATGCTTTCTATGCATGGGCACGCACGATAAAATGCCTGCAGCTGACGTCCGCAGCTGCAGGCATTTTCAAGGTTGGCCTTCTTGTTTTGCAGGATACGTGCGACCGGCGCCCTTCAAAACAAGCAGACCGTTCAGCGCATTAAGGGGGAACCATGATTGAACAGAAGTACACCATCACACGCACCAGGGCCACATGGAAGCCGCGCGTGACCGATGCCGACATGCCTTTTTCCACCGATAAAGACGGCAATACGCTCGTCGCCCTTTCGGGTGACGCCGACGCGGTATACACCGGCACGGGTCGCACGCTCGTGGGAGAACCTCCCTACGCCCATCTTAACGATGCCGTTGAATCCACCAACGACCCCGTCGATTTCATCGAAGTCGAAGATCTGCCCGAAGGCATCGAACTCGATTATCAAATCAGCGGCGGTTTCAACAACAATGCCGTGTACTTCAAATGGAAGATTGCCGACAAAGCGAAATACCAAATCACCTGGGTTGCTTTGAAAACGTTCACGGGCATGCAGCTAAAATATGTGATGCCCAAGAAATTCCCGCCTTTGCTGTTCGCTCTCGCCGACGAGGACGCGTTTGCGTATTGCAATAAGATTCCCTGCGAAGAATGCGCGTTCCGCTGCAAAAGCGGATTCGTGTTCTACGCGAACATCAAGGGCCTCGGAATCGTTCGCATGAGCATGGATCGCATCTCGATGCTCAATATGGACCAAATCAAATAGGCCAATTGGACAATCCCCTATCGAAAAAACAACCGGCTGCATGGCCGGTTGTTTTCGTTTTACATAATGATGTCCGACGGAGGAGATGCGGGACCCGAATCTTGATTGTCGGTATCGGGAAGCACGCCTTTGGGGCATACAAACCCTCCCGTGAAGTCAATGAAGCTTTCGAGTGCACGATTCTTGAATTCTTCCTTCTTGTACACCATATACACGGAATGAAACTCGCGCGGAACCTCGTTTTCGTCAATCGCGATAACGGCGAGGTTATTAAAGGGCTTCAAACCAATAGTATTCGTAAGCAACGCGCAGTAATTCGGCGGCGCCGTGGAGATCATGCCGCCCATCGTGATTTCATCGTCGTAATCTTGATGAACCTGAAGGCCATAACGAGTGACGAGTTTATCGACTTCGTCGCCAATGGGAGTGCCAGTGCGATAGGTATACACTTGCATGCCCTTAAGGTCTTCAAGCTGCAATACACGACGGAACGCAAGCGGGCTTTGCTTGCTTACCGCGACGACGAGCTGATGGGCAACGACGGGCTCGAAGCAAAGGCTCGACTCGCCTTCCTTCTTGGCGGCGAAAATGACGTCATATTTGTCGTCTTTCAAGCCTTCGATAAGATCGAGCGAGAAACCTTGCGATACACGGAACTTCACCGCTTCACCGAAGTTGTCGTGATAGGCGCGAATGAGCGCCGGCAGATAATCGCCCGTAATGGTGTACAACGCACCCACAGCCAATTCGCCCGCGAGCTTACCCGTGTACTCATGCATAATGGCGATGCCCTTATCGAGCTCGCGCAACGCATCGTGAACATAGGCCGAGAACTCTTTGCCATAGCGCGTAAGCTTCACATTGCGCCCCTCGCGCTGAAACAACGGAACGCCGAGCTCCTTTTCGAGGGAACGAATGGCGTCAGACAGCGCGGGCTGCGTGATATAAAGCTCCTTGGCGGCCTTGGTATAGTGCTGCAATTCGGAAAGCTTGCGGAAATAATACAGCTGCGAAAGGTTCACCGTTATCCCTTTCCTCCCAAGCGAACATCCCCTTTGCGCATAGCGCATCTCGTTCATTATATGAAAGAAACAGGTATATCGAGGGTTTAATTTCATGGCCGAGCAACAGCTCAGCACGTCGCTTTTCATCCTGCCTGATGAGGTCCCTAAAGAATGTAAAAAACTACTATTTGTTTTTCAAATAATACGTGTTCAAATACGCAAAACGATTGAATTGGACTTCCTTTTACCCCGCTCGCATAATACAAGGCATAAGGAGCGAGGAGCTCCGGAGGAAACACGGATTGTCATGCAACTAGAGGAGGTTTCATGAATCCCAATGCCAAAATCACCGACGAGCAGTTCGAGGCGTATCTGAAGCAGATTCGCGAACTGGTCGAAGGCCCCTTCGAAGAGATCCAGAAGGAAGTCGAAGTCACCAACACCTTCCCCGAAGAGTTCTACGAACTCGCGAAGAAGAACGATCTGTATCGTTTCTATCTTCCCTCTGAGTACGGCGGATGGGACCTCGACGAACTCGAGATCCTGCGTGTTCAGGAAGAGTTCTCCCGCGGTCCTGGCGGCATGCGCATGCACCTGCATCACGCAGCCGATATGAACTGGCGCATCCTCGACGACTACGGCACGCCCGAAGTCAAGGCCGAGCTCATGAACAAGTTCCAGGACAAGACCGTTTACTGCAACTTCGCCATCACCGAGCAGACCGGCGGCACCGGCGCTGACCTTCACACCACCGCCATCAAAGACGCCGACGGCAACTACGTTCTGAACGGCGAGAAGGGGCTCCTCTCCCACACCGACTGCTCCGATTACACCTACGTCATCGCTGTTACCAACCCCGATGATGACAAGGACACCCGCCTTTCGGGCTTCTTGGTCCCCAACGATGCACCCGGCTTCGAAATCGTCCCCATGCCTCACATGATGGGTTGCCGTGGCGCAGGACATGCAGGCCTGAAGTTCACCAACCTCGTGCTTGACCCGAAGTACCTGCTTGGCGAAGAGGGCCAGGGCATGGAAATCGCAATTCACTCGCTTTCCGTTTCCCGCGTGCACATCGCCATGTCGAACCTCGGCATGTCCCAGCGCATGCTTGAGATCTCCCTCAAGCGCGCCAACGACCGCGTGACCTTCGGCAAGCCGATCGCTTCCCGTCAGATGATTAAGGCCAAGATCGCCGACATGCAGAAGATGATTCACGTTCTGCGTTGCGCAATCTACGACTTCGCTCGCGACTTCAACAAAGACCCGCACAACGAGTACGTCACCGAGAAGGCTGCTATCTGCAAGCTGTTCTCCATCGACACCGTGAAGCTCGTCTCTGACGAAATGCTCGAGATCTTCGGCGGCGACGGCTACTTCGAGGATTGCCCCTACGGCCCCACCGAGCGTCTCTACCGCGACTGCCGCGCTATGTGGCTCGAGGAAGGCGCCCCCTGCGTGCAGCGCATCACCATTGCACGCGAATGCCAGAACCATGGCGGCAAGATCGAATACACCTTCGACTAAACCTTCGTTTCACTCGACTTTGCAGCGCGTGAACGTTTAATTCCTTCGGAAGCCTAGCGCTTACCTTAAAAGCTTGTGCGAGCAGCCGTCCTTCGGGGCGGCTGTTTCGCGTTTTGGAGCTTTTTCGCTTCGAGCGGAAAGCCCGAAGGTGACCTGGAGTACACTATTCGCAGCTCAAAACCCTCAGAATGGAGCGCTATGAACCTTTCGCAGCTGTATTACTTCCGCAAACTCGCCGAAGTGAAGCACTATACCCACGCCGCGGAAGAGCTGTTCATATCGCAGCCGACGCTTTCCAATTCCATATCGCAGCTCGAACGCGAATTGGGCATTCCCCTCTTCGAGCGCGAAGGACGCAAAATCAAACTCACGAAATACGGCGAGGAGTTCTACCAATACGCCACCGAAGCGGTGAACGCGCTCGAGAAGGGCATCGCGCTGGCCCACGAGCACGCAGGGTCGCCAACAGGAAGTATCGACATTGGGGCGATTTACACCATCCAGAGCGACTACCTCCCGTCGCTTATCAAAGGCTATCGCGACCAATACGGAAAAGACGCCCAAGTCAACGTTTTCCAGGGCCTCACACAACCTCTGCTGGAGGACCTCGAGAGCAATCGCTACGAACTCGCCTTCACGGCTTACGTCGGCAACAAGCCTGATCTCACCTTCGTGCCCGTGCTTACTCAACGGCTTGTGGCGGTCGTGCACCGCTCAGACAAGCTCGCATGGTCGAAGAATCTCACGCTCGATTCTCTGCGCGGGCGCGACATCATCACCTACCCGCCCACCACGCCGATTGGCGCCGAGGTTTCCGCGCTCATGGCAACGCACGGGCTGAGTGCAACGCGCGCATACGCGAACGACGAAATTACCTTGGGCAGCATGGTGGAAAGCACGCCGGGAACCGTCGGCCTCGCCCTCGATACCATTGGGCTCACTCCGTTCCGCGAGCTCATCACCAAACGCCTGACCGAAGTCGACGACGACTTCCACACGGTATGCCTCGCCTTCAAAACCGCCGCGTATAAAACGCGCGCCGTTGAGAACTTCATCGAGTTCACCCGATCTTTCGAATGGGACAGCAAGCGGTAATCGCCGCCTGGAGGCTCACGCCCTCTCTGCAACACGTGACGTCACGAGCAAAACCCCAGAGGGCCGTCGTCAACAAGAACCGCAAAGCATCGCCCACACGAAACAATTCGAGCCGTCAATCGCCCAGCAATGCCAAGGCGACTGACGGCTCGACGCTTCTGTATTGCAGAAGCCCATATTAGGGCCCTTTTGCATAGCGGGAAACCTGCATCGCAATTCATACGAAAAAAAGGACCGCACCCTTTCGAGCGCGGCCCTTTTCAGGAGCTCTAGATTGGAGCGAATGTTATTCGGTCCAGTCGGCCTGCAGGCCCTTCATCTTGCCGAAGCAGAAGATGCCGAGCAGCAGAACCACAACCATGAGCACGATAGCGACGGTGAACAGGATGCTGTAGCTCATGTCGCCGAAGAAGGCCCAGAAGGGAGCGCCCACAGCGCCAACGATGTTCACGAACATGGAGACGCGGGAGTAAATCTGGGGGTACTCACGCTGGCCGAAGAGCTGGCGAACCAAGATGGGAACCAGAACGACGCAGCTGGCGAAGAAGAAGCCGTACACAGCGGAGCCGGCGTACAGGATCATAGCGGAGCCGGTGCCGAACCACACGAGCAGGACGCCGAGGATGCCGCAAGCGCAAGCCGCAAAGAAGCTGAGCTTGGAGTTCTTGTCAGCGCAGACGCCCAGGGCGAGCTTGCAGATAGCCTGAGAGGCCATCATGACAGTTGCCATGGTAACGCCAACGGCGATGAAGGTGCCAGTGCCGTCGTCAAGCGACTTGGTGTACTTCGGGAACTGCTGAGCAACAATGGTGAGCAGGTTGATGATGCCGGCGAGCAGGAAGACCGCGTAGAAGGCAACGGACTTCATGGCCTTGCTGGCGTCGATGCCAGCGGGCTTGCCAGAAGCGGTCTGGGGCTTGCCATAAGGCAGACAGCCAGCTTCTTCAGGAGTGGAGCGGATGCACAGCAGCGTGAACGGCAGAGAAGTCACGAGAGCGGCGACGCCCCAAATCATGTAGATGGTCCACACGTCCATGCCAGAAGCGATGAGCGCATTGAAGACCTGCAGCCAGATAGCGCCACCAATGCCGGTGAATGCCATGCAAGCGCCGATGATGGTGCCGGACTTCTGGTTGAACCACTTGTTGCACAGCGTAGGAACAGCCAGCCAGAGCAGACCAACTTCGCCAAGACCCATCATGAGGCCGGCAACGTAGAAGATCCACATGCTCTTGATGAGCGAAATGAGGATGAAGCCGACGCCGACGAGAAGCGCAGATGCGGAAAGCACGATGCGGATGTCGGTCTTAGCAAGCAAGTTGCCAATGAACGGCGCCGAGAAAGCTTCGGCCAGGTAGAGCACCGTGATGTACAGCGCCCACTGAGTGGTAGGAACGCCCAGCAGATCGGGGACGTAGGCCTGGAAAGCGCTCCACGTCGAGAAGACGAGAGCCGAGCATCCGAAGGTGATCATGATGCCCGAGATAATGATGAGGATGTGACGTGCGCTCATCTTATCGGTGTAGGTTGCAGTTTCGCCCAATTTCTTTCCTCCTTATGAAAGACCAGACGATGTGGCCTGCCTTCTTAAGGGGGCCAGAATTCCCTTAAGAAGGCAGGCGCCTTAGATTTCACCCGAAGGCGCCGATCCAAGAACAAATTCACTAAGTATAATCCTGCAAATCTGCATATCATGTTACGGTCAATATTGCGTTTCTGACCCTAAAACGATAAGTATCAGCGATAGTTGCCCCACAAATATAAGCAAATTGGATAGTTTTCTATCCCAATTTTTACGTTATAGGCTTGCAATCGATGGACAGTTCTTTAAAAACTGACCCAAAAGAAACGAGGGGAGCAAACACTCCCCTCGCAATCGATAAGAATTCGGCGAAAGATGGCTACATCTCGGCTTCCGCATACTTGCGCATCACAAGAGGCGCTGCAATGTAGACCATGATCTGATCGGTGCCCTCGGCGATTTGGAAGCCGCGGCAGTCTTGCCAAATCGAAGAAATGCGTTCGTGCGTCGTATAGCCGCGACCGCCAAGAATCTGCATAGCATCGCTTGCGACTTCGGTTGCAGCACGAGGCACATAACGCTTCATAAGCGCCACGGTCAAGCGTTCGTGCACGCCGTGGTCGAATTCCCACGCCGCCTTATAGACCATATGGCGCATATTCGTGAGCTTCACTTCCATATCGGTCAACATCTCTTGGACCTGTTGGAAATTCGACACGGGCGTGCCGAAGGCAGAGCGCTCGCGCGCCCATTCGACCGCATCGTCCATCGCGGCCTGGGCCTCGCCAAGCGCCGTTGCGCACGCGAATACGCGGCCGTATTCGAAGAAGCTGAACAGCTGGGGGAAGCCCTTTGCCGGACCTTGCAGACGCCACGACTCGTCAAGTTCGACATTATCGAATCGAATATGGGCGAACGGGAGCATTTCTTGGCCGATTTTGCTCTCGGGAACCGCCTCGACGCCCTTTGCGGTACGCGGAACCATCCACATGGACAACGCAGGATGCCCGTTTTCAGCAGGCGCATCCTCATCGATTGCAGCAACAAGCAGGGCTGGCGCGTATTCGCCATTATTCACGAACATCTTCTCGCCATTCATGAACAAACGGCCGTCAACGGATCGAACAGACGTCTTCATGCCCGTTGTATCGGAACCCGAATTCGGCTCTGAAACCGCGAAAGCGAACGCAAGGCGCCCGGTATTCTGATACTCAAGGCGAATGGGATCGGTTTGCGAGGGGCTCGCGAAAGCCTCAAGAATCTGGAGCTGAAGGAAATCGTTTTGGAACGGCAGGGTCGCGCCCGAAACGCGCGACAATTCCTCAAGCACGAGAACCTGCGCGAGCATGTCGTAGTGAACATGGTTGCGACGATGGATAACGCCAAACCCATTGAAATCGAGGTCAACGAATGCCTTCACGACCTCATCGGGCAAGCCCATATCTCGGCGCCATTGCGCAACCGACTCTTTATTAAAGTAATTCTTGCCAAATTCGCGCACTTGCGAAATAAGCACGCGATCGGCATCGCTCAACATGAAATCCATTGCCGCGCCTTCCTATTCGCGCAACCGCGACGGATTCTCGTCGCGTCACCCCTTATACATATGTTTCGGAATGCGCGCCGCAGCAAGCTCTCCTTGCTTTCCGTTTTGCAAAGCGTGGCGCATTCCATAATGCAATGGCGCGATTATAACCGCCATTTCGCCTTATCGCATTTTTTGCAGGTAATTTGTACCACAGAAACGCGAAAATGACCCATCTACTACATTTTTAGCGATGCACTCAATTTACGCTGAAACCTCAATTACACCAACTCAAGCGATACCGAAGCGCCACGGGCGGCCATATTGTAGCAACCACGAGGTGCGAAGCCGACCGAATGGTCGGTTCGGCAGCGGACAGCCAAACCGACCAAATGCGTGAATCGGTCGGCAACGCACCTCGAGTAAAAGCGGGTTTGTCCCGCTTGAAACAACCAGGGGATATGCCACTGGGCGTATAAAGGCTTTTAAAAATGAAAGCCGCGACATCAAGGAGGAAACATGGCAGATTACTACGGAACCGACACTGTCGTATCCGAGCTTCGCGAGGACGGACTGCTGATTATCCGCATCAACCGCCCCGAGGTCGCCAATGCGCTGAACGGCGCAACTTCCGACGCTATGGAAAACATCATGAACCACGCCGAGAAGGACAAGGCTGTGCGCGCCATCATCGTGACGGGCACCGGCAAGGTCTTCTGCGCCGGCGAGGACCTCTCCGAGCTCTCTGAGGGCGGCGAGTGCCAGACCGTTACCGAGCACGGTTTCGGTGGCATCACGGCTCGTCTGTGCTCCAAGCCCATCATCGCGGCATGCAACGGCTCCGCTGCTGGCGGCGGCATGGAAATCGCCCTTTCCTGCGACATGGTTGTCGCTGCTGAGAACGCCAAGTTCGGCTGCACCGAGGTCGGCCTGGGCATCATCGCTTCTACGGGCGGCATCGTTCGCCTCGCTCGCGACATCAACCGCAAGGACTGCATGGAGCTTCTGCTCACCGGCAAGAAGATCAAGGCTCCTGAGGCGAAAGAGCTTGGCCTGATCAACTACGTCGTTCCGGCCGAAGAGGTCATGGACAAGGCTATCGAGCTGGCCGAACAGGTTCTGAAGAACGCTCCTTTGGCTCTGAAGTGGACCAAGTACCTGGTTCATGCTGCCGACCAGATGTCTGAGGAAGACGCGATGCGCTACTGCGACGGTGCTTATCGCTTCCTCGAGAAGACCGAAGACGGCATCGAGGGCCCGCTGGCCTTCACCGAGAAGCGCACCCCCAACTGGGTTGGCCGCTAATTCGAGCGAACTTTCAGCTTCTTCCTGGCGCCCGCGCGGCCTCCTAAGCGTGCGGGCGCTCCCCTTCGCTACATTCGGCCACTCCTTGGCGCGAAAGCGTCGGCCGAATCATATTGAGAGCGAGCGCTTACCCTTCGCTTTCAGCTTGTCGAAAAGAGACGCGTTATGCGTCTCTTTTCGTTTCTACAGCACATCTCGTCACTCTGTCGACCTTAAAAAGAAACGTCCCCAGCGCGGCTCGCCCTGAGCTGCCCAGCTTTATTTCATATGCAGGGAGAACTGAACGCCCTAGGCATGGCTTTCGTCCAATCCAAAAGAGACAGGATAGACGACCGGCTACGCCCATAAATGCATCTAAGAGAGCCCATAAAGCAAAGCGCTCCCCTTGGGTGCCTGGATTCGATAGATTCCGCACGAGCAGAACAGCACTTAATGTGCTGTTCGTAGCGAGCAGGACTTGACCGAAGCGGATTCAGGTACCCAAGGGGAGCGCACAAAGAACGCTATTCGCGAGCTTCCAACTCGTCGATAACCTCTTGGAAATCGGGCGGCAGCGTATCTTCAAACTCCATGCGCTCGCCCGTAATGGGATGGGTGAACGCGAGGCGATACGAATGGAGAAACTGGCGATCGAGGCCGAGATTTTCCTTCTTCTTCCAGCCATACACCGGATCGCCCACGCACGGATGCTTGATGTACTCCATATGCACGCGAATCTGATGCGTGCGGCCCGTAAAGAGCTTGCAATCGATGAGCGTAAAGCCATCGTCGTTCTTGCCGGGCTCGAAGCGACGTTTGACCGTAAACGTCGTGATGGACGGGCGGGCGTCTTCGCGATCGGAAACCTCCATACGAAGGCGATCGCGGCCGCCGCGCGCGATGGGAGCGTCGACGATGCCCGTATCGAGAGGAATCCACCCCTGCACGAGCGCCAGGTAATGGCGATCGACGTCTTTCAGTCGAATATCTTCCATGAGCGCAAGGCCCACTTCGTTCGTTTTCGCGCACAGCATAAGGCCGCTCGTATCGCGATCGAGGCGATGGACGATGCCGAGACGGTCTTGCTCGCCCTGCACGTCGCAAAGGTTTTCCTTGCCGCAGTGCGCGATAAGCGCATTCACGAGCGTATCGCCGTAATGGCCTTCCGCCGGATGGCACACCAGTCCCGCCTGCTTCGAGATAACGAGCAGATAGTCGTCCTCGTAGCGAATGTCGAGCGGAATATCGGCCGCGACGAGTTCGGGCGCGTGCGGGTCTTCATAGGTCTCGTATTCCAGCACATCGCCCACGCAAACCGAAGCGCTCTTGCGCGGCAGCTTGCCATTGAGCGCGCAGTAGCCATCGGCGATGCATTTCGCAGCGGCGCTGCGCGTGGGATACAACCCCTGGGAAGCCATATAGGCGTCAAGGCGCATGCCCTCGCACCCTTCAGGTACCACATTGCGCGCGTAGCTAGACATGGGCACCCTCCTTACGCGTCGCGAGCAAATAGCCTATAACGAGCAATACGAAACCGCAGGTCACGCCAATATCGGCAACATTGAACACCGGAAAGTCGATGAACGTGAAATCGATGAAGTCGACAACGTAGAGTTGGCTGAAGCGATCGATGGCATTGCCCAAGCCTCCCGAGCACACCAGCGAAAGCGCAAGCGTTTCAAGCGCGCTTGGCGCGTGGCCGGCGAGCTTTTCCCAGAAGGCGAACACGATCACGATGAGCACACAGACGATGCTCGAGGTAATGCCCAAGGCAAACGTCGAATTGCCGAACATGCCCCATGCAGCGCCCGTGTTATGCACGAGCGTGAAGCGGAACAGGCCGCAGTTCGTGCCCGCCTGCCCGAGCTCATAGGCGCCTTCAAAGTACGCCTTCGTAAGGCGATCGAGCACCAGCCAAACGAGGGCGACCACTGCAAAAAGCGCAGCTGACTTCTTTTTCGAATTCTTCGATGTCACGGTATCGGTAGTCACGTGAACCTTTCTTTAGAAATGCGGAGCGGGCCGAAAGATTACTCCCCCGGCCCGCCTTTGAACTCGCGTGCGATGGCGCACGAAACTCAAGGCTGCTTTTTCAGCACACCCAGAGCTCGCACGCCCGCGTTACGCGAAAATGCGGATGCTTACGCGAGTTGGTCGAGCACGTCGCCGCAGCGCTTGCACACCTCGGCGTGGTTCGCGTTGCCGCCCAGCTCACGATGGTTCCAGCAACGCGGGCACTTCGGCTCGCTGGTCGCGGAAACCTCGACCTGGGCTTCCTCGACGTCGCCCGCGACAACGTCGACATGGCTCACGATGAAGAGCTCTTCGAGGTCGGCTGCGTCGTATGCGCCAAGCACGTCGGCGACAGCCTGGGAAACCGTAATCTTCAGCACGGCCTCTTGGCTCTTGCCCACGGTTTTCGCGTTACGAGCTTCCTCGATGGCCTTCGTCACGGCGTCGCGAACCTCAAGCAGGCACGCGAAGTTCGCCATAACGGCCTCGGCGGCCTCGCCCTGGGGCAGCGCCGGATTGAAACCGGCAGCCTCGGGCCAGCCGGCCAACTGCACGCTCACGGGACGGCCCTCGCGATTGCGCTCGGTCTCGGGATAATGCTCCCACACCTCGTCGCAGGTGAACGACAGAATCGGACTCATGACGCGCACGAGCACCTCGAGGATGTTCATGAGCACGGTTTGAGCCGAGCGACGCGCCACCGAGCCGGGAGCCTCGGCATACAGGCGATCTTTCACGACATCCATGTACACCGACGACAAATCGCCGACGACGTAGTCGTAGAGCGCACGGAATACCTGATGGAAGTGGTACTCGTTGTAGCCGCGCTCCACATCGTCGAGCAGCTGCTTCAAGCGCAGCATCGCCCACACGTCAACGGGTCGCATTTCGTCGAGCGAAACAGCGTCGCGCTCGAAGTCGAAACCGTCGAGGTTGCCGAGCAGGAAGCGGAACGTGTTGCGGAAACGACGGTACGCGTCGGAGGTACGCTGCAAAATGTTGTCGCCGATGGAAACGTCGACCGAGTAGTCGGTAGACGCGACCCACAGGCGCAGCACGTCGGCGCCGTACTTGTCGATGACTTCCTGGGGAGCGATGCCGTTGCCCTTCGACTTCGACATCTTCTCGCCGTTTTCGTCAACGGTGAAGCCGCAGCACATAACGCTCTTGTAGGGCGACTGGCCAAACGCGCCCGTGCCCAACAGAAGCGAGCTCTGGAACCAGCCGCGATGCTGGTCGGAGCCCTCAAGGTACATATCGGCAGGCCAACGCAGGTGATCGGCCTCGGCGCGATGCTTCAGCACGCCCACATGCGACACGCCCGATTCCCACCACACGTCGAGAATGTCTTTCTCGGGCACGACATCGGTGCAACCGCACTTCGGGCAGCACGTGCCCTCGGGCAGGTATTCCTTAGGCTCCTTCGTGAACCATGCGTCGGCGCCTTCGGTGTTGAACAGATCGATAACCGCGTCGAAGGTCTCTTCGGTGGCAACGGTCTCGCCGCAGCTCGCGCACTTGAACACGGGAATCGGCACGCCCCAGCTGCGCTGGCGCGAAATGCACCAGTCGGGACGATCGGCGACCATGGCGCCGATGCGGTTCACGCCCCATTCGGGAATGAACTCCACATGATTGTGAATTTGATCAAGCGCAGCCTCGCGCAAGCCCGTGTTGTCCATGGAAACGAACCACTGGTCGGTCGCACGGAAGATGACAGGCTCATGGCAGCGCCAGCAATGCGGGTAGCTGTGCACGATGTCGACATGGGCGACGAGCGTGCCCTGTTCGCGCAGCCACTCGATGATCTTCGGATTGGCCTCGTCGGTGGTAAGGCCTGCCCACTGCGGCACGTAGTCGGTGAAGCGGCCGTCGTCGTCGATCGGCATGATGGTGTCGACGCCGAACTTCATGCCAACCTTGTAGTCGTCGACGCCATGGCCGGGAGCCGTGTGAACGGCGCCGGTGCCCGCGTCGAGGGTGACATGCTCGCCCCAGATGATGCGGCCCGTGTTCTCGTGCAGAACGGGGCAAATATACGTGATGTCGCCGAACTGGTCGCCCTTCATGGTGACGGGCTCGCCATTCGCCTCAACGATGCGATAGCTCTCCCAGCCAGCGACCTTGGCAACGGCCTCAACCATATCCTTCGCGAACATCATGAATTTGCCGTCAGCCTCGACGAAGCAATAATCGATGTCGGGACCCAGCGACACGGCGGTGTTCGAAGGCAGCGTCCACGGCGTGGTGGTCCAAATAAGCACATAGGCGCGATCGAGGTCGACGCCGGCCTCGGCGAATGCAGCCGGAATGTTGTTGAGCTTGAAGTTCACGTAAATCGAAGGCGACGTCTCGTCGGCGTATTCGATTTCGGCCTCGGCGAGTGCGGTATGGCAATGCGAGCACCAGTGAATGGGCTTGCGGCCGCGATACACGGCGCCATCGAGATAGAGCTGCTTGAAAACTTCAACGTTCGCGCTCTCGAAGTTCGGCTGGAACGTGAGGTATGGGTGCTCCCAGTCGCCGTTCACGCCCAGGCGCTTGAAGTCGTTGCGCTGCACGTCGACGAACTTTTCCGCCCACTCGCGGCACAGACGGCGCACCGTCGCCTGAGGCAGCTCGCGCATTTTCTCGGTGCCGAGCTTCTTTTCGACCTCATGCTCAATCGGCTGGCCGTGGCAGTCCCAACCAGGGATATACGGGGTGAAATAGCCGCGCTGCGCGTGCGACTTAATCACGAAGTCTTTCAGAATTTTGTTGAAGGCATGACCAATGTGAATCGGGCCATTCGCATACGGAGGGCCATCATGCAAGATGAAGGGCTCACCATCTTTGTTCTTCTCGAGAATGCGATGATAGATGTCCTCTTCGGCCCATTTCTCCAGGCGCTTCGGCTCGTTCTGCGGAAGGTTCGCCCTCATGGAGAAGTCGGTCTTCGGCAGATTCATCGACTGCTTGTAATCGTTTCCCATCGTGTACTCCGATTCCTTTCTTCTGTGCGTGTTCCAAGCGCCGAATCGCGCTTGGGGCAGTACGGTTCACGCGATAGCCACCGCGGCCTTCGCGCAAGTTTTCCGAGTATAAAACATCGCGGCGCCAACGCCTACGGCAACAGGCACATTCTATGAGGTTCACACGCCACACGGGCAAGCACACACATGTCAGGCGTGGCTTCGCGCGTCAGGGTGGCTTCGCGTGTCAGGCATCCCCGCCGCACGTACTGAATCAGATTTCCCTTCACGGCGAAACGCATGCCCCACGCGGGCGCTTCAGCGCCATCGGCCGCAGCGCGCCCGCACGTGTCGCCACGTGTCGTTGCCTATGGCAAACACGTGTTCGCGGGTAATAAAAAATGGCTCATGTCAAGACTTCTTGACACCTACGGCTATACTTTTTCTATTCCGCAGTTCAAGAGCGGAACGCCGCGCGAACGCGGCCGCAACGACGGGAGCACCTATGGGCTATCAAATTGTCACCGACTCAGCATGCAACCTTACCGAAGAGATGATCGACGCATTCGGACTCGAGATTCTGCCCCTCACCTTCATGGTCGACGGCGTGCAGCACCGCAGCTACCTCAAAGGCGAGAAAACCGACCTGCGCCAGTTCTACACGATGATGCGCGAAGGGAAGGTCATTACCACGTCCCTCCCCAACATGCAGGAAACCGAGACCACGCTGCGCCGCGTGCTTGATGCAGGCAGCGACGTGCTCTACCTTGGGTTCTCGAGCGCGCTTTCAGGCACCTATGAAGCCACAGAGCTGCTGATGAAACAGCTCGCCGGGGAATATCCCGAGCGCACGCTCTGCGCCGTCGAAACGTTCGCGGCATCGGGCGGCGAAGGCATGCTCGTATATTTGGCCTGCAAGAAAAAGGAAGCGGGCGCGTCGCTTGAAGAAGTCGCTGATTTCGTGCGCGAAACGCGCGACCACCTGTGCCACTGGTTCACCGTCGACGATTTGATGTTCTTGTTCCGCGGCGGACGCGTGAGCCGAACGAGCGCATGGGCGGGCACGTTGCTCAATATCAAACCCGTGATGCACGTCGACAACGAAGGCCGCCTTGTTCCCATGGAAAAAGCGCGCGGCCGCCGCAAGGCAATCAAGGCACTCGTCGACCACATGGAGCAAACAGCAATCGACCCCGCGAACCAAACGATTTTCATCACCCACGGCGATTGCATTGAAGACGTCGTGCTGCTGGAGAGCGAAATCACGAAGCGTCTCGGCTGCACCGAGTTCGTCGTGAACTACGTCGACCCAGTTATTGGCGCGCATTCCGGACCGGGAACGCTTGCGCTGTTCTTCGTCGGCGAGCACAAATAGCACACCAAAGCGCCTTCGGGCGCTTTTTTATTGCCCGTTGGTAGGCTTCCCTATTTCAGCTCGATAGAATCGGACCCATGAATCACGATTTCCGCATCGAAGAACGCCTTCAGAGCATCGATGGAAAGCTTCACATCGCATGCGGCGCAGGTCTCATAGCTCGAATGCATCGCGAGCTGCGGCAAACCCACGTCAACGCCATGCATACTCACCTGGGTATTCGACAAGTTGCCCAGCGTGGAGCCGCCCGCCATATCGCTTCGGTTCGCGAACGTTTGCACAGGCACGCCCGCCGCCTCGCATACCGAAAGGAACGCGGCGCGCGAAAACGCATCGGTGCAGTATTTCTGGTTCGCGGCCTCCTTGACCACTATGCCGCCACCAAGAACGGGACGATTTTCCGCATCGGCCACTTCGGGTCGGTTCGGGTGTAGAGCATGGGCGTTATCGCAACTCACGAGCATGGATTTCGCGACAGCGCAGTGATAATCCTCCCGCGAGAAGCCGAGCGCGGCATTCATGCGCTCAAGCGTATCGCGCAGCACCGTGGACATGGCGCCCTGCTTGGTGTTCGATCCGACCTCTTCGTTGTCGAAGCAGCAATACACCGAAACGTCGTGGTCGTTTTCGGCCGCCAAGAACGCCTCGAGCGAAACGAAGGCGCACGCCAAATCGTCGAGCTTGGGCGCGGAAAGGAATTCTTCGCCCGCGCCCCACAGCTCGGGCTTTTGGCGATTCACCAAGAACATATCGCGGGAAATCACCTGGTCCGCGGAAACACCCAGCTCAGAAGCAACGTATTCATCAAGCGCGCCGCGCGTGAGCGCGCCGGCCGAAAACAGCGGCATGAGGTCGGTCTGGCGGTTCGGGGAGAATTTCTCGTTCACGGAGCGATTCATATGAATCGCCAAACTCGGAATGAGCGCAACGTCTCGAGCCGAATCGTACAGCCTGCTCTCAATGCGCCCGCCCTCGCGCACGAGCACGCGGCCCGCCAAGCCAAGCGGCTTATCGAACCACGTGTAGTCGATAGCGCCGCCGTACACCTCGGTGTTCAGGCGCAGGTACTCGCCCGGGCCCTCGAGTTCGCTTTGCGCCTTGAGCTTGAACGTTGGCGAGTCGCCATGCGCGGCCGTGATTTGGAAATGGTAATTGTCGAGCTGCTCGCCCACCTTAAACGCGACGACCGTTGAACCGTTGCGCGTCGTGAAATACTTCCCACCGCGCTCAACGCTCCACGCCTCGCCTTCAGGAAGGAACGTGAATCCCGCGTTCTTCAAACGGTCGGAAATCTCGGCCGTCGTATGGAACATGCTTGGACACTTCTCGATGAAAGCGGAAAGTTCCAAAGCCGCGTTGCGCGCCTCGGCAGACATGGCGCTCTCGTGATTGACATTCAGCATTGGTTGCCCTTCTTTCAAAATCACTCTGGCTAATCGGCCTTCTCGACATAGGATGGAGCATTGCTTTCGGCACTCGTCGAGGCACCTGCACTCGTCGCCTCGCCCGCGAGCACGCGGCTCGAAACCACATTGCCGGGAGCAACGAGTAAGGCGCCCACGGAACCGACCTCGGGCGTATCGACATACAGCGTATGGTTGATCATTTGGCTCTGCGAGAAACGCTCATCGGATCGCACCGTGATCACCACATCGGCGCCATCGATTGCCGCCATAGGACGCACGTCATGCGTAAGCACAACGATGATATCGACGCCGGCATTGCGGAAATGGTCGATAACGTCGCCGACACGGGCAACCAGTTCCTCGTCAATAGAGTCGACATCGACATCGGCAAGCAGTTCAGCCACATTCGTATACGCGCTCTTCGTGGAAATCCTCGCGCTCGAACCTACCGACGAGGTGCGGGACTCGCGCGACGTCGTAATGGTGGTTTTCGTGGTCGTGGCCGCCTTCGGCAAATTAAGCGCCGCAAGTTCGTCGTCGGCAATGCTCACGACGCCATAGGTATGGCCGCCCTTCATGATGATGCGGCCATATTGGTATTGCTCCAAATCGTTCACATCGAGCCCGAGGACGGTCGCCTTCTTCGCCTCGTAGATTTGCTTCGCTTCGTCCATCGTCATAGGGTCGCTCGCGCTATCGGAAGCCGACCTCGACGTCGAGGTCGCTGTGCCCGTTGATTCTGAAGCCTTCGCCGAGCCCGAAACGCCCTCCTCGGTTTCGGAATCGAGGCCCAGAGCCATTTTCACGAAGCCTTTGACAGACTGCTCGTCCGATTCGCTCTTCGCGCTCGACGCGCCCCCTTCGGCGTTTTCGTCCGATTCAACGCTTTCGCCCGTGCGCGCCGATTCGTTGGGGCCCAGCGCGTTGTCGCTCGTCAGCGAAGACGCGGCCGACGATGAGGATTCGACCGTGCCCTCGTACAGAATCACGCCATACCCCGACATGTCGCCCGCGATATCGTCGATGCCCGTAGAGGCATAGTTCAAATTATGTCCGGCGGAAATATACGTCGTGAGCGCTATGAAGCCTGCAGCAACAAGAAACCCGAACACCGTGAGCGCTATGCCTTCGCGCACGCCATGACGCACCGTGTCTTTCGTGTTTGACTTCGCGTCAACCAAATGGGCCGCTTCGGGCGAGCAGATCATTTCTTCTAAAGAAAGCTCGCCGCTGTTGGCCTTTTCGCGCGCCTTCTGGGAAATGGCAGGATCCCATAGCACG
>CAKUEV010000006.1 GCA_934646845.1 uncultured Slackia sp. | reverse complement strand
CGTCGAGCGCGGCGCTCGCAGTGCTTTGGAGGTACTCAATATCCTCGTCGCCGAGCGTGTAACGTTTCAGCTCCGTCTCGTAAGCCTGCGCAATTGCAATGATCTGCGAGCGCTCGGCAATCAGTTCATTGATAATCTCCTCGTAGGAGTTGCAGGCCTCTTCGAGGCTTTTCTTGGTCCTGATGGCCTGAAATCTGTTCGCGACGGCGCCCGCTACGTTCTTGCTGGCAAGCACCGCCAGCTGCACACCAGCACTAGCAATCTCCGACTCAAGCGTCGATCCGTCCACGTCAATACCCCTTTCTTGTCATGCACAGGCGAGAAAAAACTCATGCCTCATCATCCTTATCCGCCTCGGCCATCAGCCGGTTGCAGATGTAGTTCAGCTTCCTGCTGCCCAACAACATCCGGAATACCGCATTGAGGTCTTCATCGTCCTTGATGCTCAGCTGGCGGGGCTTGCCGTCCTTCGTCAAAGAAAACCTTCCAGAAGGCCTGGACAAATCTTTGTACACGCCATCGTCGACGCGCATTGTAACGGGATACAGTGGCCCAAACCTTAGCGTGAGAAGCCTGAAGCGATACGTGTCCGACCTAATCTCGAAGCAGTAGTCTTTCGTATCGTACATCTCGTCGGCATCGAGCAACCCAAGCTCTGGGGCCTTCCGTATTGAAGCGAGAACCGTAACAGCCTCCACTGCACCGGGAATGTCGTAACTGGCGGAGAGTGCGTCGTTCACCAACTTTGTCTCGGCGAAGACGCCCGAAATTCTCCCGCCGGATGCCTCCGACAACTTTCTACCCTGATCATTAAAGAACGCAGGAATGTTCGATGTCTCTTTTCCTTGCGGATGGGACAGCACCCCAACCCAGGGATTGTCGAGAAGAGCCATAGCGCACCTACCTCATATCGATTTCCACAAGCAACGGCAGATGGTCGCTGACCTCACGCCGGGGTCGCCAGTCCGCGATCAACTCCTTGTCGCCTATCTTCCTCAAGTATTCGTAGCCCCGCACGCCGTCCATTAGAGCCCTGCTCACCAATGCCTGATCGTAACAGTTCCAGATGGGGCCGGTGCCATCGCTGCTCAAATAATAATGCGAGCCGTAGGTCTCGGTATCCTCCGAAAGCCAGTGAACGGTGGGGTTGTACATGAACGGGTAGTTCTTGCCATACCACGTCCTCGAAGGCCTGCTCTTCAAAATACCTTTGAAGAGCGTTGCGTTGAAGGCGTTGGGCAGGAGAAGCTCCCTGTCATAGGGGTTGGCATTGAAGTCTCCCATTACGACCGTCTTGTCGATTGCGAGGCCCCTCTCGTATCCATGGACGACACCCATCATCTGTCGAATATCCTCCAGACGAGGCTCGGCATCAGGCGACGACATCCTGTCGACAAGATGCATCGCGGCGAACACGCACTGCGCCTCAGGACAATCCAGAGCAAATACAGTGAACCGCGACTCCTCGAAGCAGCTGAAGTCGCCAACGGCGCTATCGACAAGGACCTTGATCTTGTCGCAACCCCCAAAGCCTAAAACCCGGTACCCCGTGCCGAGCAAAAGCCCGTCGGTGAACTCGGTCCCCGAGTGCTCCGCAAAGGCAGCAATGGCGACGCCATTGCCGCGCATGCACTCCAACGCCAAGTCGGCGTTGTCATTTCTACCCATATTCCAGAAAAGCAGCTTCATGTGCCTGCCGTAATTACTTTGGCTCTTTCGCCAGCACATCCGCGATTCGCTCGCTCGCATGCCCGTCTCCGTAGGGATTCGAGGCTTGGCTCATCACCGCATACTCAGCCTCGTCGGAGAGCAGTCGGCTGAACTCGCGGTAGATTACATCCTCCTCGGTTCCCACAAGCTTCAGAGTGCCCGCGGCCACGCCCTCAGGGCGCTCGGTGGTGTCGCGCATCACCAACACTGGCTTGCCCAGACTCGGAGCCTCCTCCTGAATACCACCGGAGTCAGTGAGAATCAGATGGCTTGCCGCCAAGAAGTTATGGAAGTCGAGTACCTCAAGCGGGTCGATGATGTGTAGCCGGTCGAACCCATCCAGTTCCTCATGGGCCGCCTTGCGCACGACAGGGTTCATGTGTATGGGATAGATGGCCTTGGTGTCGTGATGTTCCTCCATCACGCGGCGAATCGCGCGAAACATGCGATGCATGGGCTCGCCCAGGTTCTCGCGGCGGTGCGCCGTGATCAGGATAAGGCGGCTGCCCTTGGCCCACTCGAGCTCGGGATGCGAGTAGCCCTTATGCACTGTGGTACGCAGAGCGTCGATGCCGGTGTTGCCGGTAACCCAGATTTTGCCCTCTGGCTTGCCCTCGTCGAGCAGGTTCCTCTTAGAGGCCTCGGTGGGCGCGAAATAGTACTCGGATACGATGTCGACCGCCTGGCGGTTGAACTCCTCAGGCCAGGGCGAGTAGATGTCATGGGTGCGAAGCCCCGCCTCCACGTGTCCCACGGGGATTTGCAAGTAGAAGCAAGCCAGTGCCGCCGCGAAGCTCGTGGTGGTGTCACCATGCACGAGCACCACGTCGGGCTCCTCGTACTCAAGGACCTTCTTCAGCTTCATCAGAACGTCGCACGTCACGTCGAAAAGCGTTTGCCCCGGCTTCATGATTGCCAGGTCGTGATCGGGTTTAACATCGAATACGCGCAGCACCTGATCGAGCATTTCACGGTGTTGACCCGTGACGGTCACCACAGTCTGGAACTCATCGGGGCGGCATTTGAGCTCGTTAACGAGCGGGCACATTTTGATTGCCTCCGGGCGCGTCCCGAATACGAGCATCACTTTTCTAGTCAATGGAATCTGAGCCTTTCATAATTTAATTAGTTAAGAACACAACATCGCCCATAGAAACCAACTACCACCTACAAGCTCACAACCTCTTTTTCACCTTATCAAGAATGATCAGCAGAAGGTCGTTTCTGGTGAGGAAAGCTACGACGAGGTAAGAGCTCCCTCCAAAAACGAACGAGAGAGCAAGTTGAGAAACATAGTTGGTACATAGCAACATGCAAGCTGCAGCAACTACGGTCATTGCAACAAGCGAGATGAGGGTCGAGAGGATAAAGCGAGACGAAACTTTAGGGCAAAAGCAGCTTCCAAGATAGATGATGAGACAAACGTCGACAAGGAGTTCGGCAATTACGGTAGACACAGCCGCTCCGACTTCGCCAAAAATAGGAATGATGACGATATTGCCTATAGTGCAAACGGCCGCCCCAACCGTATACGAAATTAGCTGCCCGCGCTCTTTGCGAGTGCTGATACAAACTTGATAAACGACATTTCCGACACACTTAAACACGATAAGCAGAGAAAAAACCCTCAGGACAACTGCTGCGGGAGCAAAGGCGTCACCAAATAAGAAGCCAATCGCGGCCGGCGAGACTACACATACGCCAACAGCAAGAGGCAAGGAAACAAACAGATTTACCGAAACGGCCTCCGAAACAAGGGTGTGGAACCTAGTGCGATCATGTTCGTACTCATAACTAAAACGAGGGAAAAAGACTCCCGTTACAGCATTGCAAAACATCAGCACGACATTTGCTGCGCTGTAAGCATTAGAATAATAGGCCACATTCTCACTGGACTCAAAAACGCCGAGAAGGGTAATGCTTATCTTGGTATACACGCTGAAGAGCACCACGGTGCCGGCAAGTACGACCACTGCACTTAGATGGCGCAGCGGACGAGCGTCCCTAATGCGAAAGTGTACAAATTTACGTAATCTCAAAGCATTGAGCACGTAGTTACCAGCCGACCCAAAGCAGAGGATTACTGCATAGGGGACGATGTCGGAAGACGATCGAACAAAGACAAAAATAAGCACGAGTGAGGTTAATTTTACGACAATGCTGCGAAGAGCAATGTAAACGTAGTCCTCTCTCCCCTGATAGAACCAATCAACGTTTAAGCAATTCATTAAGATTAGTGAAGAAAAGACATAATAGAGCCTCGCATCATAGCTGGTCGAAAACACAGCCTGGTAAAGAACAAGATAGACTCCTAAAAAAATTAGGCTTGAGGCAGCGTTCAACACAAAGAGTTCGCTGAATAATACATCCTGTTTTTCACGTGAGTTTCGCACCTTGGCAATCTCACGCAACCCGTATGCGGGGATGCCAAGCGGAGCCAGTGTAACAAAATATGAAACAAGGTTGTTCGCCGTTGCGACAACACCAACGCCTTCAGGCATCAAGACACGTGAAACATACATAGAAATTATCAGCGGTGCAATCACGGCTACGCACTGGTAAAAAACATTGAAAATAGAATTGACCGCCAGCGAAGGAGTCTCGGCTTTACTCTTCACATCTGCCCCCAATGCGTTTGAGCATCCCGTAGACCATAGGATGAAATATCACAAGCCAGACGCGAATCCTATTTCGCATACTCAGTTCGGGTCCATAAAAAGGCCATTCGGCTTCGGCATAGGATTTCAACTCTTTGTATAAATTACGATACAAAGAGCTGTTCGTAAGGTGCATGAGACCATTCACAGCCGTCGCAGACATCGAGAGGCGCGTAGCGTGCTCCAACATCGGCGACGTCCCATAACGTTCATGAACTATTTTGGCAACCTCGAAATAGGCCCAATTGCCATCAGGCGTCACAAGAGTACTGAGACTACGCGTCGCGCTCCCTGCTGTCACATTGTAATTGTAAAAAGCACCCGAAACACAACATGCCTTATCAACATGCTGTCCTACCCCAAGAACATAGAGCAAATCCTCGCAAATGACTCGGCCGACCTCTAATCTTGCTCTTTGCAACAAGCTTTTGGCAAAAAGCTTGTTGCAAAGATAGCCACCAATAAGGCGGCCATCTTTGGAACCGGTTATGACCCCAAGGAGAAATTCCTCACGGTTCATCAAAGATGGCGTGCCGTCTTTTCGGCAAGCAGAAAATCTAGATTCTCGGCTTTCCCGATTGAATCCACAGCACGCCACCTCACTGCCCGTATCGAGGCAAGCGGATAGCAGAACTTCGAACATATCCGGCTCTACCGTGTCGTCGGCATCGACAAAACCAAAAAAGTCCCCCAGCGCGTTGTCCAACCCAAGGTTGCGCGCACTTGAAACCCCACCGTTATGCTTAGTTAGGACTCTGACGCGACTATCCTTTGAAGCAATTCTATTCAGCAAGTCGAGGGTATTATCTGTTGATCCGTCATCAATAAGTAAGACCTCGAGATTGACGTATGTCTGAGCTAAAATACTCTCAACGCAATCACTCACGCAGTGCTCAGCGTTGTACACAGGGACAATAACACTCACAAGGGGTTTCTCGTTCAACGTCTACCCCCGCTTGAAACTCGAGACTCTATGCTCACGCCTCCGTTAGAAGATCCGGCGGAAGAAATGTATATGCCGGCAAAATAGATGCTGTATGCAATATTAGAGAATACTTCACCAGCGTACTGGGTGACAAGCATGACCGCAATAACCGCAACGATTGCCCTAGCATCAGCAAAGTGCTTCCGTGCAGAGAACGCGCGTCGGAGCACGATGAAATACGGTATGTAGAACAATACAAAACCGATAGCGCCCAATCCTGAAAGGATTTCAGTGTAATTACAATGGGAGGTGGTGATATGCGGATAACCGGAAGCTGCTAGCCAACCAGCAAAACCATTGAAACCGATGCCGACAATAGGGCTCCTGAAAAACAACTCCATTGCCCATGACCTGAACTCACTTCGTTCGATAATGGAATGCTCCGTGTAGCTGCCTATGCCAGTTACACTCGCCACAAGCTGCTCAAGACGATCACCAACAATGACGCGCATTGAAGGGTCGGTGATTAAAAACTGATAGAGGGTCGTTACGGCGGCAAAAAAAAGTGCGATATAGAAGTACGTCCTGACGTTTTTCGCATCAAGAAGAAGTCTCACGGCGATATAGAGGAGCGGGGTAAGCATTGCTTGGCGAGTTCCCGTAAAAATCACGACAATGTAGAACAGAATGCCGAGTATGGCCCACAGCCCCTGTCTGTCTTTCTCTAAGAAATACAGACAGGAACAGCATGCAAGCGAAAGCAGCACACCAAGAGAGTTGGCATTAATCCCCATGGCTTCAGTGCCAAGCCTCTCTTCGCCCCACTCAGAGATAGGCACGCGTATAAGGAGGATTAAGACTGCGATTAATGCTCCTACAGTAAATACCAGCAGAAGCGTTCTACCGTAATTCTGCCTGACTTTCGAAATGCCTACTAATAAAAAAGTTGATAGGATAATTTGTGCAGCTCTTTTTAGAATTGCTGAATCAAATACAAATGTTGGGAACAACGCCCAAAGGTATGAAGCCCAACTGAAAACCCAAAACAACACCAAGCAGCAAATATATCGATCGACTATGGCGGCCTTGATTTCTTGTCGTCCCACACAGATAGTGACAAGGCCCGAAAGAACAAACAGCGCGAACGCTGCGGTGCATATTGCAGTTTCAACACCACCGCTCTTAAAGGCAAGCAATGTAACAATATAGATGCAGAGGAACACGTCTACATGTCTAACATTTACCTTAGGGGTCTTACGTCCCATTATTTTGCCGGACCCCATTTATAGAAGCCTCCCGTCATTAGCAAGCAATTGCCCATAGAGAGCTCGATAAGATCTCGTCATGGCTGCAGCACTGTATCTTTCGACGCTCTTCGAGCCCCTAAGGGCAACTTCATCACGATGCTTATCGAGATAGAGCCGTTCAAAACCGTTCGCAATAGAACAGGGATCTACATCACAGATATACCCCGTGTCTCCATTTACGAGGTCAACATTACCGCCGCGATTGGAAACCAAAACCGGAAGTTTGTTCATCATGGCTTCAATAAGAGCAATTGACATACCCTCATAAAGTGATGGCAGCACAAACGAGTCGGCGTTCGCATACACGTCGCCCATAGCATCAACAAGCCCGATATCGTAAACATAGCCTTCGGCATTGAGTTCCTTAATTCTAGAACGAACAACAGGTCGCAAAGAGCCGTCCCCAACAAGCACAAGGCGCGTATTGTCATACTCGCGATGAAAACGCACGAAACCTTCAATCAATCCAATGTGGTTCTTCGCTTCAGCAAACCGTCCAACATGGACAAAGGTGAAACGCATATCTTCGTCAAGAGGGTTTTTCCCATTCGAGGCAGGACGAGAAATACCGTTGTAAATCAATGGAATCCTGCCTGGAGGAAGGCTATAGAGCTCGGCTATCGACGCTTTAACCGATTCGTTGATGCCGACTGGGATTAGTCCACCACTTTTATAAAAATGCCGGCAAAGTACTTTATCGGCATCGCAAACCTCTTGGCTGGCGATGCTATGCACGGTATGAACTCTTGCTTTAACACCGTGTGCAACCTCAACCGGATACGCATAGCGAACTGCGTAGCGATGTGTATGTACAATATCCGGCTCAAAGCGACAAAGAATCCTGTGTATCCTCGGAAACATTCCTAGGTCGATTCCGCGATGCTTGCCCAAATGGTCAACGCGAATCCCATGCGCAATGAGATTATTCGTGATGGGCGTTTCCTCATCGAAGAGATCAACCACCATAACCTCGTCGCCCATAGAAGAGAGGCCTATAGCGAGAGTTTCAAGCATCCTTTCAGCCCCAGCAAGCCCAAGCGTCGGTATAATCTGCAGTATTTTCAAACGCGTCCCTCCAACAACCTACAAGAGCACTCGCCGTTTCCCATGCGTTCTTCGCACCGGAGAATGCAGCCTTCAAACGCCTTAACCTTCTCTTTGTCCGGAAATGGCCAGCTGTTTTGAACCTCCTCCAGGACCTCACATGAAGAGTGCCCAACTTGGAGCCTCGTCAAACTTAATCCAGGGGTTAATAACCTCCAAATTAATCAATCAGAATATCCAAATCAATCACCTGTCATCATCAAACAGCTGAAGTCTTGCTTACAGCGCGACGGCAACCGGCAAACAAATCAATTCGGCCCCTCGTTCTCCGCATGCTCGCGCTTCTGCGCCTCGTACTCCTCTGCTGCCTTGATGCAACGTGCGGGCACACCTGCCCAAACCGTATGGGGGGGGCAATCCTTAATCACCACGGCGTTCGCACCGATAACGCAACCGTCGCCGACGGTGATGGGACCCAGAATTTTCGCCCCCGTCGAGATATCGACGTTGTCCCCGATACGGGGAACCTGGTAGTAGCCCGACTTCCCGCCGATGGTCACATTCGTGCCAATTATACAATTCTTGCCAATGACGGCGCGCTTGTGCGCGATGGCGCCGATACCCTTGTAGCCGAACACCGTGCCCTCGCCAATCTGGGCGCTCGCCGGGATGAACAAGTTGTGCGCCTGGTAGATACGCAGCTCATAGAGGCGCGACAGCAGCTTAAAGCCGTGATCATAGAGCCAGTGCGCACGTCGATACTTGTTTATGGCGTTAAAAGCCTTCACTGATGCTCCTTACAGCTTGTAGACGTTCTCACCTTCGCCGCACACGTTGCGCGGGTCGATCAGAATGCGCCCGCCGAAGGCCTCGGGCTTGCCCTTGATCTGGGAATGACCCACCATCACAATCACCATTTCCAGGCCCTCCAGGAACTCTTCCATAGAGTGCACCTGGCCCGGAACCTCGTCGCGCTCAACCCACGGGTCGTACACCTTCACGGCGCCACCGCACAGGTGCTCCTCCATGGACTCAAGCATCTGCAGCGTCGGGCTCTCGCGCACATCGTCAACGTCCTCCTTGTAGGTCAGGCCGTAGATGCCCACCTTGGAGGCATCCTTGATCCCACGCTCGGCCATAACCTCGTGGGCACGATGCAGCACATACTCAGGCATGCCAGCGTTGGTCTGAAGCGCCAGACGGATGAAGTTTGCCGTTTCGGGGTAGTCGCCCACCAGGAACCATGGGTCGACGGGGATGCAGTGGCCACCCACGCCGGGACCTGGCTGCAGAATGTTCACGCGCGGGTGCTTGTTGGAGATGCGAATGACCTCCGCCACGTCCATGCCGCCGATACGGCAGATCTTGGCAAGCTCGTTGGAGAACGCGATGTTAATTGCGCGGAAGGTGTTCTCGACGACTTTGGTCATCTCGGCGGTACGGATGTCGGTCACACTGATTTCGCCCTGACAGAAGGTAGCGTAAATCTTAGCAACCTCCTCGCCCACCTCAGGGTCGTCTGCACCAATCGTACGGTTGTTGTGCAGCAGCTCGTAAACCATGTTTCCGGGGATGATGCGCTCCGGGGCGTGCACGAGCTTAACATCCTCACGCTCGGCCTCAATGAGCAGCGGGCGCACAAAGCGATCCACCGTGTTGGGCGAAATAGTCGACTCGATTACGAGCACGGCGCCCTTCGGGGCGACCTCGAGCACCGTCTTGCAGGCGGCAATCACATAGCAGGGGTCGATCTTCTTGTCCAGCTTATCGTAGGGCGTCGGCACGCTCACGATGTAGGTGTCGCACACCTGATACTCGGTCGTGAATTTGATGCCAGATTTCAACGCGTCGGCGAACAGCTCGTCAAGCCCCTCCTCCTTGAAGGTGGTATGCCCGGCATTCAGAGTTGCCACAAGTTCCTCGTTGTAGTCGGCTCCCACGACCTCCACGCCGTGCGTGGCCATCATGAGCGCGGTGGGCAGTCCGATATAACCGAGACCGATAACGTTAACCATTTCTCTTTGATTCCTTTCCTTAATTTGCCTTAAAGGCACGCTTATAGTTGATTTACGAAAGACCAGATGGGCTCGTTTGCCTTGTCCGGGGTGTATTTTGCGGATTCCTCGAGGCAACGCCCTCGCATGCCTACGACCATCTCTGGGTCGCCGAGGCATTTATCGAGGATCGCGTACGCTCCTTCCGAATCGTCAAAGCCGTAGATGAACCCTGTCTGCCCGTGCTCGACAATGCTGCGTGCGTTCTGCCAGTCGGAGGTCACCACAGGCACCCCGGCCGAGAAGGCGTCCACTATGGTACCGGGGAACCCCTCCCCGTAATATCGCGTAGGGAGAAGGAGGAGGAGGAGGTAGCCGCTCAGAACCCCGACGCTCTCCCCTGCAGGCACGCTTCCCTTGTAGGCGACGCAGTCCGCGTGCGCCGCCAGAAGGTAGTCGAACTCCTCTCGGTAGTTTTCGGCCACGGGACCATAGACATCGAGGAAATACTCTGTGCCCCCGCGCTCTGAATTGACGCGAGCGACCGCTTCAATCGCGGTCGTCACGCCCTTCTCGCGGCAAACCCTGGAAAAGACGCATACGGGAAGGGGTCTGGCAGAAACGTCCACCTCGGCAGGATTGGCTAGAACTTCGAGTTTCTTTGCATTGGGGACGTAGCTGACGTTATCGAGCCCAAGAGCCCTGAGGCCATCCGCCATGCTCGTCGTCTCCGCGAAGACGGCATCCAGCTTACCGATCCTCCCCAGAAGAGACGAGTCCTCTTCGCAGCGCTTAGCCACCCAGCCGCCAATGACCACATAGCCAAGTCTGAAACCGAAAACTGGCCTCAGACGAAGGAGCAAAGGCATTATTAAACGCAGGCCGTTCTCGCTCAGGGCCATAAGGACAACGTCCGCACGCCTGGATTCGCGGATAGTACGGAAAAAGAGCCGTAGCGGGTTCTTCTTCCAGCGGTATGTGTCAACCTCGGAATAGTCGACCCCGTCACAAGACTCGAGCCAATCCCTCAGCATCCTGCACTTTGCGGTCTGCCCTCCGAAATCCCTGCTATCGCCCTCCGCGGAGCGCGCGGAGGCGAAGTAGCCGACCACAGAGACGCGTCTGATAGCGCGGCTCATCGTCCAGCCCTCTTCGATTTCGAGACGACTTTCTCCAGCCCGATAATAGGCTGAACAAGGAAGGGCTTGGGGTCCGCCGCGTCCCAAAGGTCGAGGACGCGGGCGAAGCCCTTTTTGGCATAGGCGTCAATCGCGGCATTCGAGGCGTTCCCCTTCGCCAGAATCTCTTTCAAAGGAGAATGCCAGTACAGCGGCTTTCCACGGGAAACTGCGGGGCAGCCGTCGGATATGCAACGTGCGAGGCTGGGATATTTCCTCAGAAGGACACCGACCGATCCCCATGGCCTAGGATTCACGTCAAGAACATAGAGAGCACCCGAAGTCTCATCAACCTTGATGTCAAACTGGATGAAGCCGGTGTAACCATTCGCCTCGACAAGCTTACGCGACTCGCCGCGCACGCGACGCAAGAGAGCGGGGTCGGTGACCTCAATGGCAGCGCAAGCAACGCCCTGGGGGTATTGCTTAAACTGGCGTACGGCGATGTCCGCAAGCATGACTCCGTTCGCGGCGTAGCCGCCGTACCCGATTTCGTTCCAGTTGTTTCCGACGATGTACGGCTCGCACTCGTATGCCGCCGTCGACGCCCCGCAGGCCACGATTCCCCCCGCGACGTCTTCGAGTTCGGCGCGGTTCTCAACGATGCGGATTTTACCCACACCGTCGTCAACCGCGAAAAGACTTTTCACGCGCGGCTTCACAACGAGAGGGAAACTAATCTCGGCCTCACCCGCCATGACGGCGTTGAGCGTGGCCCTTTCGGGGACATTGACGCCGGCTTCCCGGCACCTAGCGAATGCAAGCTCCTTGTCGTTGAACTCGGAAAAGAAGTCCAGGCCCGGCTTTGCAAAGGCGACGATATCCTCGAATTCACTGCGGTTGTCTAGAATCATCGTTAGGTATTGGTCGCTCGCAATCCAGCACTCAGGCTTACCATGATGCTCGGCGCAGGAAGCCAAAGAAGCAAGGTAACGGAGGACATCCCCCGCCTCCTTGGCGACAATGCACCCACGAAGAGAGTTCGAGTATTTTCCTATGTCATCAGGACGACACACTGCATAGACATCACGGCCTGCGCGGGAAAGGACCCTAGAGAGGGCTAGGCCCGCGGGGCCGAGGCCGAAAACAACGGCGATGTTCTTCACGTTGTCGACCATTATTGCGCCACCTCGATCTCTACAGGAACGGCGTCAAGGTCGCTAAGCGATCTGCAGAAGCCCACGACGCCGCTCCTGCTTTCTTGTCCCGAGGCGAACTGCACGGATCCGTATTGCATGAGTTTCATTGGGTAAGCATCCTTTTTCAGCCTCAAAACCTCGCGTACTTCAGCGGCGTTAGTGACCAAGAGCAACTGTGTCTCCCTTGTCAGGACGCCGGGACCGAGCTTCGTCGAAAGGTAGGAGCTAACACCCCTTACCCGTTCGTCGGGCTCCACCGTTGTAGAGAAAAGGTATCCAGCCTCGCATGGCGTTCCGTAGATGCAGGGTCCGTTGGTATCCGCAAGAACGCGAAGCGAGCCAGGATCCTCGTTCGGAAGCAGGTACACGTGATTCTTGATAATTGAGGAGTCGGTAGCGTAAACCAAGCCCTCGGGGGTGTCATAGCCGCGAACCGCCCGGAAGCGCTGGTCGCCAACGGCGAGAGGCTCAACGCTGGAGAAATCAGCACTGGCAACGTAAACCCCAGCAGCCTTTTCCATGTCACCGGTGAAAACGTACCAACCCCCAGCAAGCCTAGGAGCAAAGCCGTGAACATGGCGGACGGCACCGGCGGGGAACTCGTAAAGGGCGCGCAGGCCTCCGTCATGCGCAATGCCATAGATACCGACAGCCTTTTTCTCAGGGTTCTGGCCGTAGTCTCCCCAAACAGCCCCAACCTCGCCGTCCGCAGATTGGATGGTAAGCGGCGTGGAGAATCCTTCTCGGGCGGAAAACACACTTCGAACGTTTCCCGTGCGCAAGTCGCAGCGCAGCAGGGCACCTCGCCAAGAGACAAGCAGCCCACCATCCACCTCGACGGCGCACCTGACCTCCCAGCGCAGAGCACGGGATGCCAGGCGGCTTCTGCAAAGACAGCTCTTTCCAGAAGGGTTCTCGAGGAGCGCCCTTACCGTCCATCGCCCATCAACGTCCAATACGCATATCCTCTCCCCCATCGAGAAGACGAGCGCACCGTTCGCCAAAAAGGCCAACGGCTTTGCTCCGCGGGGCAATCGCATCTTTTCGATCATCGACCAGCACCACCTTCGTCGTTACATAGCGGGATGGTCGCGCAGACAGCCCTGTTTCCGACGATTGCGACAACGGTGCCATCTGCCGATTTGCCGAATTCGGATGAGCATACAGCCTCCTCGAGAGCGAACTCGCAGCCCCACCCAGGGACGATGGGCAAAGAGCAACCAGGCGCGAGGTGGTAGCGCTGCACCACCTCTGCGTCGCCGCGGTCGGTCGAGTCCTCGACAGTCAGCGCACCGTCGCAAAGCTCAATACGCCGATGATGCCGATGGCCCTTGTAGTTGTAGAAGCTCGCCGCGATATGACACTCATCCACCACCTCTACGCGCACGCGGTCCACGCCGCGCGCGACGCGGTGCTCAGCCCAGCACTCCATCTGCTCATCACCGTCGATGGTCGCCGTGTTATGCGCTGCCGTGCTGCGGAAGTAGGGCCTCAGTTCGCTCTGGTAGGCGTAAGTGCCCGAGTTCACGATTGTGGGCTTGCCCGCGACCGAGAGCTCGAAGCTCAGAAGGTCACAGTGAGCGTGACCCAGCATATAGGACGGGCCGGGCTCCCCCGCAAAGAAGATTAAGGCAGCGTCACCGTCGTAGAGCTTGTAGAAGCCGGACTCAGGGAAGATAGTCTTGGCGTCGTCAGGCTCGTAGCCGTAGACGTCGCGGCAGGCGCGGGCGAGCGGTCCGCATTCCTTGGCGACCCCATCGGCCGAGTCGTTGAAGAAGGGAGTCTTGCCCATGCCACGCTCGATAGAGGCCATGGCATCGAGCATCTGCCGCGCCTTGGAGGCTACCTTTGTCGGGGCGGCCTTGCCTACAGAGCGGTACGCAAGCTCCACGCGCAGAAGGCCCTCCAGAATGAGCTTGTGGTACATCATGGAACGCTCGTAGTGCACTCCATCGGGCAGCACCTGCTCGTCAAGTTGCGTAAGATAGTCGCGCTCGACCCGCGCCAGCACATCGTCCTCACCGAACAGCAGCGCGCAGACGACGAGCGTCTTCAAGTTCTCCAGATAGTGGTTCGCCAGCAGGTGCCTCTCCTGGTTGGCCAACAGGTGGCGGTACTGACGGTACATGCTCCTGGCGAGAGCCCCCATGAACACTTTGTCGCGCGTAAGCGCCTCGCCGAAAAGATCGATGCAGATAAGCCAGTTGACAAGGCGCAACGAAATCGTATACGGGTGCCACGCGTCCCCTCGCGGGTATTTACACGCAGCCATCCACGTCAACGCCAGGCGCTTAAACAGGTCAAGATCCTCGCGAGAGCCACCTGCCGCGTAGCGAGCAGCCAGCGGCACGCAGTACTCGAAGTAATGCAGGTTGAAGTTCCAAAGATGCGAAGCCTCGGGGGCTGCCCACCTGGCAAGATCCACCCTGCGCGTCTCGTTGATCAGCAGGAACTCATCGCGAGCCAGCGCATCAAGGTTGAAGCGTGCCACATAGGTAGCGTCCACATCGAGCGCGCCGCAGGCTATGCCCAAGGGGCGCAGGGTCACGTCGGAGGGCGCCTCGGGCACGCTTTTCGCCCGTCGCAAACGGGCGGCGACCATAGACGGCTTCATCCGCGCCACGGTACGGACATACAGCAGCGCTTTGTTCGGAATCGGCATCCCCATGCCTACCAGCCCCGCCCAAAGCGGTCGAGCAGGGTTGCGGCAAAGGCACGAGCCGCCTTCTGGCGGGAATGCCCAGAAAGCATGTTCTGAGCGGCAGCCGCCTTCTCCTCAGCAGTGAAGCCACGAGCAAGCAGCCCGTCAAAGGCACGCAGTAGCCCCTCGGGGTCCTCTGGCGCAGCGTGCGCGCCCAAGCCCGTCTCCTCGAGCAGGTCGACCGAGTCGCCCTGGGCGGCAAGGAGCACAGGGCATCCGCAGGAGATGCACTCGTAGAGTTTAGTGGGGATACTGTCGCGCAGCCTGGAGCTCACCAGAGGCACGAAACTGAGGGCAGAGTGCTTCAGCGCGGTGCGGACACCGCGAGCATCAACGCTGCCGCAGAACTCAACGTTCGATATCCCCTCGGCGACGGCGCGTTCCTCGAGCGCCTTCTTGTCAGCGCCCGTCCCGAAGAGAAGAAAGCGAGCACCAGGGCGCTTAGCAGCGATATCGAGCAGAGTACCCAGCCCTTGCGCCAGACCGATGTTGCCGACATAACAGCAAATGGGGCCGCGCCCGAGCTCGAAGCGCTCAACAACAGCGGGATCTTCCTCGTTGTGGACGAAGGCCTCGTCGATGCCGTTGGGCACGAGCTCCACCGGAATACCGGCGGGGACACGTCGCTTCAGCTTTTCCGCCTTGCCAGCGGATACGGTGGACACCATGTCTGCGGCATTGAAGCCGCACTTGGCTATGTGAGAGAAGAAGCGGCCATAGGGACTCCCTGGGGTGAACGAACCCATCTCATAGGCAACATCGGGCCACACATCGCGCACGTCCAAGACAAGCTTGGCCCCATTCCGCTTCGCAATCTTGATGGCAGAGGTTGTCAGGAGTAGCGGCGGGGTGGTGCAGACCACAACGTCGAAGGCGCCCATAGCCTCGGCGGCCTTAACGGAGGCGCGCTGCCCCCCGAAATTGTTCCGCAGGCGGTTCACGAGGGTCTTCTCCTGCAGAGGGAAGGTCTCAAAGAAGGTCACGTTATCGGGTTTCGCGTAGCCATCGGGCGAGTTAAGCAGGCTGTCACTTGAAGCGAGAACTTGCACATCGATGCCGGCCTCGCGCATCGCATCGACAAGAACGCATGCGCGGTTGGCGCATGCGGAACGGCTTGGGCGGAAGCTGTCGGTCAAAAACAGGAGCCTCATCACCTAGCCCCCTCTCCTGTGCTCACGACGCCGAGCGTCTTCAATATGATCTTCGCGTCCATAACAATGTTTCGGTGCTCGATGTACTCCAGGTCAAGCACCACTTTCTCCTTGGGTAGCAAATCGTAACCGCCCGTCACCTGCGCCAGGCCTGAAAGGCCTGGCCGCACTAGCGTTCTATAGCCCCAACCATGGATCCTCTTCTCGAATTCTTGGCAAAACGCTGGCCTTTCAGGACGGGGGCCGATTAAGCTCATATCCCCTTTTACGATGTTCCAAAACTGAGGAATCTCATCAATGCGTTTCTCTCGCATGAGCTTACCGAATGGAGTAACGCGCGGGTCATCCCCAGCGGCCCACCGTGCACCGCGAGCCTCGGCGTCGGTATACATGCTTCTGAATTTGTAGACATTGAAAATCTTGCCATTCTTGCCTACACGCCTCTGCGCATAAATAACGGGGCCAGGGGATTCTAATTTAATTTTAAGAGCAATTACCCCCATAGGAATAGCAAGAAGAATTAGGGCGCAGCCACAAGATATTATGTCGAAAGCGCGCTTTGCAAAACGGTAGCCAATTCCGCCCGCAATCGTTGGCTCGGAAAGCTCTATGACATCATCCCCTGGCAGCAACTTCGCCAGAACTTCGTCCGGAATGCCATTCTCGGTAAGCTTAGGTTCATACTTGCCAGTTGCGTCAACCCTTGCGGCTTCGCGACGATCTTCATGGCTATAGCCGTCCCGATCGAGTTCGACACTCCTTGGCTTAATCGAATCGCTTCCTTCCACGCAAATATCGCTATATGTCGCTTCACCCAATTGCATATCCAAATAAAACCCTTTTGCTGAAATTACGTCCCCGTTACTTGGGGTTCCTCCCGCCAATTCCCTCTTCTTCGCTCAATTGCGGCTGTCGATTCGCTTTCCACCCCTACCCTTTTTCGGGGCTTTTGGAAACAATCTCCAGCCCAAGCCGTATCGTTTTCACCCTGCCAAGCATGCGAATTTCAAGTTCAGCCGTTCTGCGATGCCTATCAATTCGCTTAATCTCGGCCTCGTGACCCATAAGCGGGCCTCGCAGCACTATGACCTTGCTGCCTTCCATAATGCCCTCGCTCATTTCAATCACGCGGCGCGTATCGCCCGCGAAAGCATTAAGCCAGGCCACCTCATCATCGTTCAGGGGGATGAATACTTCGTTGTTGCCAAGCAACTTGGTAAAGGCCGGCACACGACGCAGCTGCAGCGCGAGTTTCTCGACGCCGCTCGTCTCTACATACAAGTAGCCGGGCGTCAAACGCTCCGCGCGCTTGTGCCATTCGCCTTTCCAGCGGCGCATTGCCTCGAATCGCGGCACGAATATCTCGCCGACCGCGCTTTCGTTGACGAAGCGGCGAATAAGCTCTTCGACTTTGGCTTCTTTGCCGCTTGCGACCTGAATGGCATATATGCGCATGGCGATTTCCTTGTCTCTGAATAAACCCGGCCGCATCGCAATGTAGCGAGATCGCCGCACGACGGCGCGCTGCACCGCAGCGCATCGCACACGATTGCCCTTCGCACCGCCCACGCTTGGAACGGCTTTAGGGCATAGCTTCGCTACCGCAAACACGGCTCAACAACGAACTATTCATTTCCCGAACAACGATGCAACGCGCTCAAAGCGACGATTGCACGCCCGTTAGGGTGTATGCGCTACCACTCGGAATCGAGCGTAAAAAAGGCCAATGACTATTGGCCCGTTTGTAACGCCGTAAGATGCATATCCCTTTACAAAGAATAGGGGGGGGGTGCACCTTGCTGTATAATTTTGGCGATTCCCCTACCGCGTGTAAAGCAATTTTTAAGTAAATACGCCATTAAACGCGGCATCTTCACCAATGCAACCGCCCGTAGACGTGTTGCCACGCTGCGGGAGCGTACACCTTGCAACAAATACCGAAAGTTGCGCAACTTTTGACGTGGGCCCCCTATGCGCAGCGTTCTGCGCAACTTCCCTCGTACCCTCACCTACTTCACGTGGGCACCGCGACAACGATACATCGCTTTCGCTTTCGCCAAATACTGGTAGTGTTCGACGCAATGCGCATCGCTCGCGATATAGCGATACAGCATGGCATCGAAGAGCTTCTTCGCGGGTTTCTTTTCTTTGCCCAAACGCCCACCGGCCACAAAATCGGCTGACGCCTGCAGCTTGCAACCCATGCGCACCAAACGCTCGGCAATGCTCACGTCTTGCTGAATCGCCTTGTAGCGCTCAGGGTGAGCGATAATCACGTCGTAGCCCATGCCTTGCAGCTCGTAAATCGTACGCTCGTATTCCTCGAAATCGCGCGCCGAGCAGTGGCTCGAAAGCTCGAGCAAAAACTCGTTGCTGCCATCGAAATGCAGATATTCAGCCCATTGCATGCCCAGCTCCATAAGCTTGCGATGGTTCACCTCGAAACCCATTTGCAACGGGAAGCCGTTCGCATGCGCCACGAGCAATTCGTAGGCATCCCACATGGCGTCATAGTCGAAATACGGGTCGCGACAATGCGGCGTACACACGATGCTTGTAACGCCCGCCAGCTTGGCGGCCTCGAGCATTGCCAAACTTTCGTCCAAATCGCGCGCGCCATCGTCGACGCCCGGCAAAATGTGACAGTGGATATCGCGCATGGCGCTTCCTTTCATGGTTGAGATTGATGCCCTATTGTAGCCTTTGGCAACGGCCTGTTCGGCCAGAACGCAAACGCGCCCGCAACTTCGATAGTCGCGGGCGTCGCAATTAATGGGCACAGGCAGTAGAGCAACAGGCCAGGTTTCGAAAAGTCATTAGAACGTGTCAGACGGGGTCATGGCCGCGTGGCTTCGAGCCCCTCTCTTGCTCGGCATTACGGCCGGGCTCGCAGCCGCTTCCGCAGCAGCGTCGTGTTCCTTCACGCGCTTGCCTTCTTTGTTGTAATAGGCGTAATAGTATTCGCTCGTTTCGGTCTCGCAGTAATTCATTACAACGCCAATCACGTTTGCGTCGGCCTTGCGCAACTGTTCATAGGCGTTCGCGACTTCATCGCGACGGGCGAAGTTCTCGCGAACGACAAGCGCCGTAGCATCAACGAGCGTCGAAAGCACCGCAGCGTCAACGAACGTTCCGACGGGCGGGGTGTCGTACACCACGAAATCGTAATCGCGCGAAAGCCTATCGACCAAACTCGCAAAACGCTTCGATGCCAAAATATCGACGGGGTTCGGAATATGGGGCTCGCTGTCCAAGAAGTCAAAGCCCTGCGAGGTAGGCACAATTGCCGAGCGCAAAGGCATTTGCTCGGAAAGCACGGCATACAGGCCGCCGCGCGTATGAACGCCCAGCATGTCTGCCAAACTACGGCGGCGCATGTCGACTTCAACGAGCAAAACGCGCTTGCCACTTTGGGCAATAGCAGCGGCAAGTTGCATAGAAACCGTCGATTTTCCCTCATTCGGCACAGAAGACGTTAGAACGAGCGAACGAATAGGATTATCGACGCTGGCAAAACGAATATTAGCAAAAAGCGTTTTGGCAGCGTTCTGCACCACGAGGCGATCGGCGGCTTTTTTCTTCTTTCCCATCGTTTACTCCTTCATGGCCGGAATGCGGCCGATAACCGGAATGCCCAGCATTTCTTCGACCTCTTCGGCACTGCGTACGCGCGTGTTCAGCATGTCTTTAAGCACGACAATCGCAATGGCCACGAACAGGCCAGCCAAGAACGCCACCGCGGCGTACATAACCCTATTCGGGCCGCTCGGCGACGCGGGGGTTTCGGCTTCGTCAATAACGTTCACGCTTTGCACGTCCATGACTTCCTGGGCCACGGCCGAAACGTCTTTCGCGAGCTGATTAGCGATGATAGCCGTGCTCGGCGCGTCTTCGCCCGTTACCGAAACCGAAATAACGCGCGTGGTAGTTTGGCTCGTAACGCTGATTTTGTAATCATCCAGGCTCTTCATTTTCAGCGCGTTGGCGGTGTCTTTCGTCACGCGATCGCTGTCAATAAGCTGCGCCACGTCGTTAGTGACCATCTGCGATGCAGAAAGGTCGGTGGACATCGACGAGCTTTTCGAATCGCCTTTCACCAACACGTACATACTCGTAGTAGCGGTGTACGTGTTCGGCAGGAACATAAAGCTCGCAACGCCCATAGCAAGTGCGCACACCAGAGGGAGCGCAATCACCAAGCGCAGATGCTTTCGCAGAAGCTGCAAGAGCTCAAGCAGAGTCATGGTTGGTTTGCCTTTCTCGTTTGGCGAATAACGCCGTAGTTACTACTGTGCAGAAGCCACATCGTCTGTGGTAAGGCCGGCATTCGCAACCAAGGCTTCATAGCTCCTTGGTGCCGGCGAATTGCTCGCAGCGCCCAATTTCAAGTTGCTCGACTGGGCTTTCGGGATTTCGGCCGTAGTGTCGTTGGGATCGAGACCCGCATCGACGCGGCACATCATATCGCACCATTCGTCGAACATCGGACACACGTAGCTCACGCCGCCTTCGTTGAACGAATAACTCGGGCACACCGCCGAATACAGGGTAAGGTCTGTTGCCTGGAACTGCTGCGCCATGGCGATAATGTCGGTAACCGACAAATCGGTGCTAATGCTCGATGCGAGCGAGCTCACGAGACCCGGCAGTTGCGCCGGGGACGAGGCGAGCACCTGTTTGATGATAGCCTGCACGACCAAACGCTGGGCCTGAGCGCGACCAAAGTCGCCACCCGAAACGTTATAGCGCTCACGAGCGAAAGCAAGGGCTTGCTCGCCGTTCAAACGTTGGTTTCCCGCCTGGAACGACACGCCGCTATCGGTTGTAAAGCTCTCGGGGACGTTTACCCAAATGCCGCCGAGCTCATCGACCACACGCTCGAGCTCTTCGAAATGCACTTCGCAATAATGCGTAATGGGCACGCCCGCAAAAGTCGAAACGGCATCGATTGCGCCCGATGCGCCACCAAAGGAATAAGCAGCGTTGATCTTCTGCCTTCCCTGCCCCTCGATGGTCACCATGGTGTCACGAGGGATGGAGATAAGGTCGACCTGACCGTTGTCGGGGTCAATACGCGCAAGCATGGTCACGTCGCTTCGACTGGCGGTTTCGCCTTCATCGCGCGAGTCGCTGCCCAAAATAAGCATGTAGAACGCCGAGCTGTTTTCGGCGGCCGATTCGTTCACGCTCGCCGGCTGTAGGGCTTCTTTAATCTCGGCTTCTTCTTGCTTGTCGTCGAAGCCCATAGACGTGTTGAGCGAGCTTACATACGCGGCAAGCGCGATGCCGCTGCCCACAATAAGCGCGAACAGCACCGCAAACACGATAAGCGCAATGCGACGGCCCTTGTGACGCTTCTTGCGCACGCGGCGCAAACCATCGTCGGCTTCGGGAGCATAGGCGGCAAAGTCATTATCGAAATCGCTGCCAACTCCTGCGCGAAAGCCATTGTGGAATTGGTTCGCGCTGGGCACGCGCTGCTGGTACGCCGCGCCTGCGGGGCGATAGGCGCCCTGGCTTTCTTCCTGCTGCCACCCCGGCTGCTGGTTTTGTTGCTGGGAGAACGGAGTTGTGCTTTGGGGGCTGTATCCCCTGTTCTGCGAGTTTGGGTCGCTCGATTGTTGGGTGATAAACGAGCGAACCGATTCGGGAACCCGACTGCCCGAATCTTGCGGCTTGACGTGCGAGCCCCTTCGCGGGGGCATGGGCGCGCCGCCGTTGTTGTAATGGTCTGCCATAAGCGGTTTTCTTTCGTTGCACTGAAACGCTGAATCCACACCCGCTAGGGCGCAAGCTCTCGTATTGTATCGATGCATATGTTACCCGCGCAACATTAGACCAGCCTTGTTCATAAAAAGGTCGCTTTCCACACGGCGCTATTCAATTAACGTGCCTGATAAAAAGCATGTTTGTTGCGCAACTTTTCCCACAAGAGAAATGAGTGGGGACCCCACAGACGCCCCAGAAGGCCGTCCTACTCCACGGTGCCGTAGGTGTAACCCCAGCCGTGGCCGGCGATCGAGGAGTTCATTTGCTGACACAAAGCGATGCGCGTATACGCGCCCGGCGGCAACAGCTCCACGATTTCGCGCATGTCGGCGCACACGTCGAACGTCTCCGCCGCCAGAATCACATCAAGCCGCTCAACGATAGGCGTGTTCTTGAAGAGGTAATCCACAACGCGCTGCATTTCGCCATACGAATCGCTTCTCTCAAGCAAAGCCATGCAGTGGTGTCCTTTCTTTATATCTACAACCTGTTGCCACCTGGCACACCCCGACAGGCCTGCCGTCAAACAACTAGCGAATGCTGTCGGCGCCGAAAACGCCTGCGGCCAGAGCGCCCGTGTATGCGGGAGTCGCCTCGCCGCACGCGCGCAGGAACTGAGCTCCCGCCGCGCGCAGAGCCGCGGCCGCATCGGCCATGAAATCGGGCAGCGCATAGGGGTTCTCGGGAATGGGCGCGCCGAGCGATGCACGGCGTTTCTCGGCAGCGGTTGCCTGGCGCACGCTCACCTGCACCAAAATGGGCTTCGGAGTAGCAGCGGCAATCTCGCGCACCACTTCTGCAATCGCCTCGGGCGCGGCGGCGCTGCGAATGCCAATCACGTCGGCCTTCGCGAGTACCTCGATCGCTTCAGCGAGCGGCTTTCCGTCGAACTCGCCTTGCTCATTCACGTCGACCGACACAAACACCGGGCCCGCATACACGCGACGCACGCCCTCGATGCCGCATTGCACATCGGCCGCGCTGCGCAAGCCATTCAGGAAAATGGCGTCGAAGCCCGCGCCTTCGCTTTCCGCAAGAGAACCCATGGCTTCCTTGCCGCCCTCGACGAGCGCTCGCGCCGCGCCTTCATATTGCGCCGCGCACTGCTTCATCGACATCGCCGAAGTGGCATCGAGCGGCAGCCCGCACGGGCCCACTTCGCACAGCACATGCTGCGGCGCGTTCGCGCGCGCGTGGGAAATAGCCGCCTGGGCAAGTTCCTGGGCACGATCTTCCATGCGCTTGTGCGCCAGGCGCGCCTCGCAAATGTCGGTCTCGGCAACCAAGCACTGCGCGCCCGCCATCGATTCCAGGCGCAGCGCATCGCGCATAGTTTCCGGCTCAACCAAGCTCATATATTCAGCTTCGGTTTCCATGTCGACGCCTTGGTTCGCAAGCGCGAACGCGAGCGGGGCGGAAAGCACGAGCATGTCTTTGTGGAAACGCAATTCGATATCGGCCATAAGAGCCCCTTTCTTACGTGGCGAACGCGGCGCGGAACACGGCAGAAGCGTGCGCGACGCGGCTAATGCAATGCTCTGAGTATAGTTGCAACGCGGCGAACGAAGCTCCTGCAAGGGCCGCTTTCCCGAAAAGTGGCGCAAGCGCGCTTCATAAGTCAAAAAGTGGCTTAAAATGATGCTGCGGCAAACGGTCGTTTTGCAGCGGCGAACGGCGAAGCTTTTTAATGACGCTTCAAAAGCCCTTCACAAACGTATACACATTTTTAGGTTATGTCTAATTCACCCTCATTGTGTGAGGTGCGATTTCATGGCTTCCATCAGGCCTTTTACGCCTTGTCGAGCACAGGGGCCCTGTGTACACAAGTCGTTCAAAACCGTCTCACAACTTCTTGAAAACCCGTACCTATACTTTTGCCTTGCAAACGCGGGGTCCCCTTCCCAGTTTGCCTGCTACCCCAAAGCAGTACGTACTGGTGCACCTCCCAAGATCAAGCACCGTACACCCCCTCCTTGTGTGAGGCCCGGTTCCCCTCCGGGCCTCAAGTTCTCTCTTAGGCCCGCTCGTCCGAACGGGCCTTTTCCTTTTCCTGGGGACGAAACGAAAACAGCCCTTTGCAACGAGCGCTCCCATAGTGGCGCGCAAACGCCGATCGCAATCGCGCAACGATGCCAATGCAGGAAATCGCACGCATCGCTGCACACTCATTGCAGCACACGCATCGCAGTGCGCGCAGACACGCTGAAGAGGCTCCGTGGCGCAAAGGCGCGCTCAAGAATTGCCGAAAAAACGCCCATTCGGCTTCATTATTCCAACTACGCGTTGCTGACCTGCGGTTTTTAGAAGAATTGAGCACTTCTGGTAATCAGATTCTCAATGCTGTGGCGCGCATGGGCGCATGAAGGCAGGCGCAGTTCATGCATATATGCAATTTCATCGCTTTCTTGCCACGTATCTTTTATTCTGTCCCTTTTTTCGACGGCATTCAGTTTCTTGAATATTTCCTATAAGCGCGGCTTATATATTTCACTCGTAAAATTGAATACATAAGCACGGCTTATGGAATTTCTCGGAACGTAAGCTCGAAACTGTCCCGTTCCACAAACCATCCACTTCATGGTCACAACTTCTCAAATAGCGACCTGTATACTTTTGCCCTGCAAGCGAAAGGCTCCCCTCCTTTACTTGCCTGCTTCCCCAAAGCAGATTTTGAACCGACGCGATCTGAAGCGTCGTTCATCCCCTCCTTGTGTGAGGCTCGGCTCCCCTCCGGGCCTCAATTTGTTTCTACAGCCCGCTCGATCGAGCGGGCTTTTTTGTTGCCCCGTTCCGCGCGAGAAACCACGCTCGAGTTTCGCGAACAACCATGGCCCGCTTTCGCGCGCAAAGTTCGCCGCCACGCCACCCCGCGCCTTGCCCTTCCGCCCTCGCGCGCGCATCCCTCTCCTAGCGCCCCGCCGCCACGCCACCCCGCCCACGCACTTTCACTGTTCCCCTTTGGTTTTCGCACCGCACGCAACCTCCCACCCCAAGAGCCTATAATGGACGGCACCCGACCGTCGCGGCGTGCGGCGGCGCATTCGAGAAAGGTTTCGCCATGCTCGACGAGCTCCACGTGCAAAATGTCGCCCTTATTCGCGAAGCGACGTTCGCGCCCGCGCAAGGTCTCACGGTGGTCACGGGCGAAACGGGCGCCGGCAAAACCGCGCTGCTTTCGGCGATCAAGCTGCTCGTGGGCGAACGCGCCGACACCTCTACCGTGCGCGAGGGCGCGCAGGGCGCCGTGGTCGAAGGCCGCTTCTTTTTGCCCGCCGAAGCCGACGCCGACGAGGCGAGCGACGGGCACATCGCATGCCGCAAGGTTTCCGCCGACGGGCGCAGCCGCGTGAGCATCGACGGCTCCATGTCCACCGTGCGCCAGCTTGCCGAACAGCTGGGCGCCACGGTGGATTTGTGCGGCCAGCACGAGCACCAGCACCTCTTAAAACCCGCAAACCACGCCGCCATGCTCGACGCGTGGGCGGGCGATGCGGTTGCAAACGCAAAAGCGACCTACATCGAAGCTTTCAACGCCGAACAGGTCGCAGCAGCCGAGCTCGCCCGCGTTCGCGAGGCCTCGCAGGCTTCCGCCGCGCAGCTCGAAGAGGCGCGCTTCACGCTCGCCCGCATCGACGAGGTAAACCCCACGATCGACGAGTACGACGAGCTTATGGCGGAACTCCCCAAAATCGAAAACGCCGAAGCGCTCGCCCAGGCAAGCGACGGCGCATACTGGGGCCTGTCGGGCGACGGAGGCGCGATTGAGGCCGTGAATTCGGCCATCGCTTCGCTCGAATCGCTCACAGCGGCCGACGCCGCGCTTGAACCCCTGGTTTCGTCGCTCACCGACGCTTCCTATATTCTCGAAGATGCATCGCGCGATTTGCGTGAGTACCGCGACGGCATCGACCACGACCCGCATGCCCTGGAGCGCCTGCAAGAGCGCGCAAGCGCCCTGCAGGGCCTTATGCGCGCCTTTGGGCCGCGTATGGAAGACGTTATTGAGCGTCGCGATGCTGTGGCCAAGCTCATCGAGTCGGTCGACGATTCCTCGCGCGTAATTGTCCAGGCCGAAACCGCCCACGCCGCCGCCGAGGCGAAACTCGTCGAGGCCGCCAAGGCGTTCGACGACGCGCGCAAAGCAGCCGCCCCGAAATTCGGCGAGCAGGTGAACGCACAAATGGCCCGCTTGGAGATGGGCGGCGCCGAGCTCATCGTGCATGTCGAACCCCTTGAGCGCGCGCAATGGACGCGCGCGGGGGCTTCGAAGGTCGAATTCATGTATCGCGCCGGCGGCGGCATGACGCCGCGCCCGCTTGCTCGCATTGCCTCGGGCGGCGAAGTGAGCCGCGTGATGCTCGCGTGCAAAGTCGTGCTGGGCGAGGCCGACGCTCGCGACACGCTCGTGTTCGACGAGGTCGATGCCGGCGTAGGCGGCTCGGTTGCGGTGGCGCTGGCCGCCGTGCTGGCCGATTTGGCGAAAACGCACCAGGTGATCGTCGTAACGCACCTCGCCCAGGTGGCCGTGCGCGGCGAGCGCCATTTCATGGTGAAGAAAACTGCGGGAGCGACCAGCAACGAAATCGAAGGCGCAAGCGCCGCCGAAGCCGCGATTCCCGAGACCACGCTCTGCGAGCTGAGCGAAGACGAGCGCGTTCGCGAAATCGCCCGCATGCTTTCGGGCGATGCAAGCGAGGCCTCACTTGCCCACGCAAAGGAAATGCTCAAAAACGCGCGATAGCGGCTGAGTGCCCAAGCCAGCGCGCATCATTGGGCGAATGCAACCCTCGTCGAAGGAATTCAGCTTTCACTGAGCAACGCGGCCCCTATCAGGCGAACGCGACCCATCGAGGGAATAAAAACCCAATCAAACAACAGCAAAGCCCGCCTGGAGCAAAACCGCGGTTCCAGGCGGGCTTCGTATTGCGAACCAGCATATGGGTACGTTCAACACCGATGTGCACGCACGGCGTAAATCGTGGTGACCATCCCGCATAAATTATGATGACCCGATT